>JACQWU010000299.1 GCA_016209155.1 Candidatus Desantisiibacteriota bacterium
CGAAGGTCGGGAACTCCGAGTCCCGCAAGCATACGTCCATCTGTAAATGGACGGGGAGGAAATCCCATGGGCCATTTAAGTATTACTGATCCGATTCCATCCCCTGCCCTCTTTTCCCAAAATGTTTCCGCTTTTACCGGATTAATATATTTCCCATCTTTAATCTGCTGCAGAGAAAGATATGGTTTATAAGATGCAGGATCACGTAAAATGAAATCGAAAATACCGTGTTCACCCGGATATACACCGGTTGAAATCGTAGACCATACTACCGGTGATTGTGCCGGATTAAGAGTGTTGAGTTTTTTATAACTTCCATTGGATGCTAATCGTGAAAAATTAGGCAGATGCCCGGCATCCATCATTTGTTCTGTAATTTTAGGGTCCATTCCATCTATACCGATAAAAATCAATTTATTCATCTGAATATTCCTGCTCCTTTTGGGATACCGTCACATTCGATGACAAATCTGCCCATTTCCGGAATGAATGATGAATGATCTATAATAATATCACTGTCAGTTGTAATAATACAATACGCAACCTCTCCCACACAAATCTTATCGGATGAAAGCGGAGCATCCGGTTCTGCAGGATCAAAAACCTGATTAAGCATTATAGAACAATTTACCGCCTGTGTTGTACATCGAATAATGGCATGTCCGCTGTTTTTATATTCATCGTGAAACCAGAAAATTGTTGCCGGAAACTGTCTGCCGCACAAAGGCTCTTCATCTCCTATTAGCACATTGCCGCGTACAATATTAAGATCCGTTGTCACATGCAGTTTGAGGGCAATAGCAGCGCCGTAAAAAGCAGATTCAATATCAACAGGAAATTTCCGGATCGCTGAAACACTTACTGACTTTTTTTGCGGCAGTAATTGCAATTTCATACCGGCAGATACAAAACCGGATTCAATTTTACCCGCAATCAGATTTTCACCGTTGAAATTATATATATCCTGAACAGGCATACGGAACGGGCGCTCTTCTATTGGTTTTTTTTCAAGATTTTCAAGCACTTCAAGGAAACATGGACCTTTATACCATGACATAATATTACTTCGGGAAGCTATATTTATACCAAGACTTGCGGATATGGGTATAATTGCAGCAGGGATCAATTTAAATTCATTAAACAGAGAACTGACTTCTGCCAAAAGATTTTGGTATTTTTTTTCATTATATTCAATAATATCCATTTTGTTTAAAACCACACAAATATCACGGATGCCGACAGTATTTAAAAGCCAGATATGACGTCTGGTCTGTTCCATAATACCTTCTGCGGCATCAATTATTAATATTGCAGCCTCAGCATAACTTGCGCCGGTAACCATGTTTCGAATAAACTCTCTATGACCCGGAGCATCTATAATTAAATATGACCTTTTTTTTGTTTTAAAAAAAATTTGTGAAGTATCTATTGTTATCCCTCGTTCCCGCTCTTCCTCAAAAACATCAAGCACAAATGCAAACTCATTTATACGTCCGGCATTCTCCGAACTCCGCATCATTTCATGGTAACGTTCAGATTGTAAATTCCCGGTATCATATAAAAGCCGCCCGATAAAAGTGCTTTTGCCATGATCCACATGACCCGTTATTACAACCGGAAAAACATGCTGATATTGACTCATATCCTTATCCTTTTAATTACATATATCCCAGAGAACGCAGTTTTTGCATTGTATAAAGATCTTCTTTGTCTTGTGCCCTGCCAGCCCGTTCGGACTCTTTAGATATTTCCAGCTCAGATATAATATCATCTATTGATGCCGCATTTGACGGAACAGAACTGCAGCACGGGACACAACCTATACTTCGATAACGCTTACCATCCTTACTAAAGTATAGATCAACAATTGGCAGCTCTTCGCGTTTTATGTAGCGCCATATGTCTAATTCACTAAAATGAAGTATCGGGTGTATACGATAATGTTCGTCTTCCCGCATAAAACAGTTATATTGATTCCACAGCTCTGCCGGCTGGTTTTCGTAATCCCATTGAAAAGCGGCATCCCGGGGGGAAAAATAACGTTCTTTAGCTCTAATGCCGTGTTCATCGCGGCGAATACCTAAAAGTATTGATTGAAAACCGTGTTTATCAATTACCTGCTTTAATGCGTTAGTTTTTAATTCGGTACAGCAATTAAGTTTCATATCCTTATGCGGACCCATACCATTATCCAGTTGAATTTGATTACGGACAACAATAATTTCGAATTTCCAGTCTTTTGCAAGTTGATCTCGAAATCTATACATTTCCGGAAATTTATAACTTGTATCAATATGAATAACAGGAAAAGGAATATGTCCCAAAAAAGCTTTTCGAACTAACCATAATAATGTTGTGGAGTCTTTTCCCATTGACCACAAAATAGCTATACGCCCTCTGAATTTTTGATATGCTTCCCTGATAATAAAGATACTTCTATATTCCAGAGCATCAAGATAATCCATGATAAATTGTCTCCATTAAATATTTTAAATTTAATACACGGTTATTTTCAGGCGGTCAGCTTCAATTATTTTATATTATTTCAGATGCTGTTTTTCTTCTTTTTTCTGAATAATCCAATAAATTTATTGAATAGTGCAATAACCTGATTTTTAAAAAAGAGAAAGATAACAGCAATTGTGGAGATTATTGGAAAAATGGATTGAAAGACATACCCGCCGGTATTTGGATCAATGTATGCGTATATTATTACAGGTGATATAAATACATTTAATATTGCAAATAAAATATGATATTCTGATTTTTTGATGTAATTCATTTCAACTCCATTTTAAATGTCTTATCATGTTATATCTTTGTATTATAAATACGTAACAATAAAATTGTCAAGATTTTTAAAATCCAGGACATTCGCGAAACACACATTATTTATTTTATATTTTAATATTTTTGTAGTGCGAGACTTCAGTCTCGCCTGTTTTTTGTTTTGATTTCAAGTTTTAAGCGAGACTAAAGTCTCGCACTACATAGAATACATAGAACATCCAGCATCTAAAATTCATCCAATGTAAATTCAAATGATCCTGAATATGGATAATTCAAAATATTACATGACAGTCCTTTTCTTATTGGATTTTCAAAAATATATTTTACAATGCTTTTAGTATCTTCATCTTTTCTTAATACATGCTCATAATAGTTTTCCTGCCAGAGTTTTTCTTGATATAACATTTTATATTTATAAGCAGTTTTTTGTTTAAACCTTAAAATTAAATTTCTAATATCCGAATCCGC
>JACQWU010000111.1 GCA_016209155.1 Candidatus Desantisiibacteriota bacterium
ACTTTTGAAACAAGAGCGCCTTCATTATCAGATAGATTGAATGATTTTGATAAATCACCGGTTAAATCCTGTATATATACACCCAGCCAGCCTCTTATAACCTTACCCTTTTTTATAAGCGAGTCTGTAATTGATTTCGCCATATTGATTGGCACAGCAAATCCAATACCCTGATACCCGCCTGTCTGACTGAAAATTGCAGTATTTATTCCAATAATTTCACCTTCCAGATTAACGAGCGGGCCGCCGCTGTTACCCGGATTTATTGCCGCATCTGTTTGTATAAAATCTTCATAATCCGCTATCCCTACTCTTGAACGTCCTTTTGCACTTATTATGCCGGCAGTCACAGTCTGATCAAGCCCGAATGGATTGCCAATTGCCAGAACCCAGTCTCCCACCTGAATTTTGTCAGAATCACCCATTGAAGCTTTATTAAGAGAAGCGGCCTCTATTTTTATTACAGCTATATCTGTTTTTGGATCAGTCCCTATAATTTTTGCCTTGTATTCCTGCTGATTAAAAAGTTTTACGGTTATTTCCTCTGCGTTCGCCACCACATGATTATTTGTCAGAATATAACCGTTCTCATTAATAATAACACCTGAACCCATACTTTTTTGAATTTTTTTATTATTGCCCTTGGGAGGAGGCCCCTGTCTAAAAAAATTATCACCAAAAAAATCCCGAAATGGATCCAATCCATCAAAAGGATCCGTCCCAGGACCAAAATAATAATAATTCGGACTGCGGACGGATATTGCTTGCGACGAAGTTATATTTACAACACTTGGCTGTACTTTCTTTGCCATATTAACAAATTGTTTGCTCAAATCTTTCAAATATAGAACTTCTTTTGATGTTCTATTTTCATCTTTATTTTTTTCTGCTCCGGAAATAATAGTAAAAGATACTAAAATAAAATAAAATATGCTTAGAAAAATTTTTTTTAATTGTGTCTTTTTCATAGTTTATGTTCCCTTTCCTTTTTCAATTACCTTAGATATTACAATCTTATCCTCATTTACAAAAAAATCAATAATTAAGAGGACCAGACCAATAAATAAAGGATAAACAAATCGTTCTTCATAATGCCTGAAAAATCCTGATGATAATTCTTTTTTTTCTATTTGAGAAATTTCTTTCATTATTTTCTCAAGTTCTATCTCACTGGTAGAAGCATGATAATATTTTCCTCCGGTTATAAGAGCTATTTTTCTTAATGTGGTTTCATCCAGAGAACTCATGACTACTTTGCCGTCGCGATCTTTTTTATAACCTGTTATTTTACCTTCAGTATTTTTTATCGGAATGGGGTCCCCTTTTGCCGATCCTATTCCTATTGTGAAAATTTTCACACCTTGTTTGACGGCTTCCTCAGCCGCTTTTATAGGATTACTTTCATGATCCTCTCCGTCAGTAAGCAGGATTAATACTTTATGCTTAAGCTCTTTTTGACTGAAAGCCTGTGTTGCAGTTGAAATTACTTCTCCTATTGCTGTTCCGGGTACAGATACGGTATTTATATCCAGAACATCAAGAAACATTTTAAAAGCACTATAATCTAAAGTCAATGGGCACTGGATAAAAGCATCTCCTGCAAATACAGCAAGTCCGAGACGGTCACCCTCAAGCATATCGGAAAATTTTGCTATTTCTTTTTTCGCCACTTCAAGCCGGTTGGGTTTCATATCTTCTGCCTGCATGCTTAGGGAAACATCCAGAGCTACAATTACATCTATACCTCTTCTTTTTATTTCAACCATTTTAGTCCCGAATTGCGGGCGGCTTAATGAAAGTCCAATAAAAAAAACAGCTGTAATCAAAAGCCCGGCTTTCCAGTATTGACGATTTAAATTTAAGGATAAATTTATTTTTTGCAGGAGTAAAATATTCCCGAATAAACCATAATCCTTTTTTTTACGCCGAAATGTGTAAATATAAAAAAATATTAATGCCGGAACTGCAAAAAATAAAGTGCTATATAAAATATAAATATTATAAAAACGCATATTGCCAATCCTTTTAAAATTATATTTTCACGGTATTTTTCTAAACAAGGTATTTGACAGAATCAGTTCCAATAAAATCAAAATTATTCCGGGAAAAGCAAAATAGGTGAATAATTCCGAATAATTTGTATATTCTTTAACCTCAATTTTTGTTTTTTCCATTTCACTTATTTTTTTATAAATTTCTTTCAGTTTAATTTCACTTTCCGCCCTAAAATAGAGCCCACCTGATATATCCGCTATCTTAGTTAAAATTTCTTCGTCCAGATCAAGAGGTACTCTTATATAACGTTTGCCAAAAAACGGATCATCAACAGGCAGCAGAGACCCTTCAGGTCTGCCCGCACCAATAGTATAGATTTTTATTCCCATTGAACGCGCCAGATTCGCTGCTGTTTCAGGATCTATTTTGCCGGTATTGTTTCTGCCGTCTGTTAATAAAATTATAATCTTACTTTTAGCTTTAGATTTTTTAAGTCTGTTCACGGAACTGGCAATCCCCATTCCTATAGCTGTCCCATCTTTAATCATACCTATCTCCAGTCTATCAAGGAAAGATAACAGTACCCCATAATCAAGAGTTATAGGGCATTG
>JACQWU010000335.1 GCA_016209155.1 Candidatus Desantisiibacteriota bacterium
GTATGTTTCGGGCGGATTTATATTATAGATTGAATGTGGTTCCGATTTTTATTATCCCTTTGCGCCAGCGCAAGGAAGACATCCCGGCTCTTGTTTTACATTTTTTACAAAAATTTAATGATGAAAATAATAAAAATGTTTCAATATCTCCCGATATTCTTGAAATATTTTTAAAATATGACTGGCCCGGGAATGTCAGAGAGCTTGAAAATTATATAGAGAGACTCGTTGTAATGAGTTTCGATGAAAAAATAACCAGTGACAGTCTGTCCTTTATCGAATTCAATGCAGAAAAATCAGCAGGTGATACCGGCATAAAGACACATATATCTCAAGAGAGGCCATCAAATGAATTGGCAAAAAGTCTTGAGGAAATCGAAAAAGAAAAAATTCTTGAATCCTTACGGCTGTGTGCAAACGTTCAGTCAAAAGCCGCACGCCGATTAGGTATTACCCCCCGCAAGCTTGGCCTGCGTATAAAAAAATATGGTATAGTTCTTGATGAAAAATGACAAAACATAATAAATTCACTTTCAGTCCTTTTCAAAGTTTATCTTTATTTACATCTTTTAACAGCAATTTTCAGTGAATTAAAAAATCCTTGGGATTGCTTCGCAGAGTTTGCACTTAAGAGAAACGAATGTGCTCCGCAATGACGAGTAAAAGTTTCGTAATATGTGATTGTGAAGAGCTTTATCCTGAAGCAATCTCCTGTTATTTCCACCGAGAATTGCTGAGGTTGAAAAGGTTGGAAAAGGTCAGCTTGACAGTATACTTAAATTCATGTAACATTTTGAGAAACTATTAGGGAATATGAACTGAAGGGAGAGAGATTTTAAACTTCAGTCTTCAGTCTAAATACCTGAAAAGCTATAAGGAGCGGATTATGCTGGATCTTAAATTTATACGTAATAATATGGAAATAGTGCGTAGCGCACTAAAAAATCGCGGGGATACAGTTAAAATAGATGAATTTTCAGCGCTTGATGTAAAACGCAGAGAGGTTTTAATGCAAGTAGAATCTTTAAGGCACAAGCAAAAAAACGCTTCTGAACAAATAGCTGAATCAAAGAAAAAAGGTGAATCTTCACTGGAATTGTTATCTGAGATGAAAGATGTTTCAGCTCAGATTAAAAAACATGAAAAAGAACTTGAAGAAGTAGAAAACACATTGAAAAATTTACTGCTTTATATCCCCAATCTTCCTCATGCAAGTGTTCCCATAGGAAAAGATGAACAGGATAACATTGAAGTCCGCCGCTGGGGCGAAATACCATGTTTTGATTTCACTCCTCTTGGTCATGGGGAGCTTGGTGAATGTCTGGATATATTGGATTTTAAAAGAGGTGTTAAAATTGCCCGTGCGCGATTTTGTCTTTATAAGGGGTACGGAGCACGGATGGAACGCGCGCTTATAAATTTTATGCTGGACCTTCATACAAAAAAACACGGTTACAAAGAAATTCTGCCGCCTTTTTTAGTTAATCCGGAAAGTATGACGGGGACAGGCCAACTGCCTAAATTTGAAGAATAATTATTTAAATGTGAAAGAGATAATCTTTATCTTATACCTACTGCTGAGGTTCCTGTTACAAATATCCATTCGGGAGAAATTCTAATGGAAGATGATTTACCTGTTTATTATACCGCATATACTCCTTGTTTCAGGAGAGAAGCAGGTTCATACGGTAAAGATACTACAGGACTTATACGACAGCATCAATTTAATAAAGTGGAGCTTGTAAAATTAACAACTGAGGATGAGTCTTACAATGAACTGGAAAAACTTTTAAATGATGCGGAGGAAATATTGCAGATTTTAAAACTGCCCTACAGAGTAGTAGCTCTTTGCACTGCTGATTTAGGATTTTCTTCAAGTAAAACATATGATCTTGAAGTCTGGCTTCCCGGACAAAATAATTACAGAGAAATTTCCAGCTGTAGTAATTTTGAAGCATTCCAGGCAAGAAGAGCCGGAATACGTTACCGCAGTAAAAAAACAGGCAAAGTGGAATTCGTAAACACTTTGAACGGTTCGGGACTTGCCGTAGGCCGTACACTACTTGCCATTCTTGAGAATTATCAGCAAAAAGATGGTACAGTAAAAATACCGGAAGCGCTCATCCCTTATATGGACGGGCTGGAAGTTATAACAAGACCGTCTAAAAAAGGAGAAATAAATTGAATTTTTTTCAGAGTATTATTTTAGGTTTAGCGCAGGGGTTAACCGAATTTTTACCTGTATCAAGTTCAGCTCATTTAGTATTTATTCAGACATTTTTCGGACTTAATCCTTCAGAAATGATTTCATTTGATGTGTTTTTGCATTTTGGAACTCTGCTTGCTGTAGTAGTTGTTTTACGTGAATATTTGATGAGAATCACCAAAGCAATATTTTCGTTTGGTAATTCAAATAGAACACAAGAACAATTGGAAGAGAGAAGAACATATATAAAATTATTTTGGATGCTTATTATCGGCACTTTACCGGCAGGGATTATAGGAGTAGTATTTAAATCAAAGTTTGAGGAAATTTTTTCCAGCACATATGCAGTTGCTGTTTTTTTAATTATAACCGGCTTTATCCTATGGATTACAAAATATTTTTATAATGGAGATAGAAAAGAAAATAATTTAAACTTAAAACAAACCCTGTTGATTGGATTTGCGCAGGCATTTGCCATTTTCCCGGGCATATCACGCTCGGGGTCAACTATTACTGCAGGGCTTGTTCAGAAATTAGATAAAAAATTTTCCGCTGAATTTTCTTTTTTATTATCCATTCCGGTAATTTTAGGAGCGACTGTGCTTGAGGTTAAACATATTATTAATTTAAATGCTCCTCAATTACTGCTGATTAAATTTCTAACCGGTACTATCGCGGCATTTTTATCCGGATGGATAGCAATTAAATTTCTGATTAAATTTATTGAGCGCAATAAATTATATCTTTTCAGCTATTACTGCTGGTTCATAGGGATATTGGTTATTATACTTAAACATTCAGGTATTTAGGCTGAAGACTGAAGGATATTAGTCAGTACCTAAAAGCCTTCCGCCTTCAGCCTATACACCTTTTAATATGCCGGTAACTTTCTTGTTTCTAATATTTTATGAATTTCTTCCAATCCATTACTGCCTGTCACCTTATGGTGCATAATTTTATCAGCCAAATCTAAAATTTTCTTTATATCATTATAATCCAGCAGGCTGAAAGCAATATTGTTCCAGCTGTCACGCGCAATAAAAGACCAGACTTCACCAAGCACCCAGTGCAAAGTCTGTGTATCATTGAATGTTATATCCTTAATATTTTCTTATTTTAGTTTATTTCCAATTTATATGTCAACTCAAATTTTTTTATTTTAATTAGAAAAGATTTACTTGAATACTTTTTTAATATATAATGGTATATATAGTCAAGATAAATATAAAATTTATATAGGAGAAAAATTAATATGAAAAATAAAAAAATATATATATTTATGATTTTATCACTTTTAATAATGTCAGGTATAGATAAATTAAATGCATGGGAACACAAGGATATTTCAAAAAAAGATATAAGTGAAAACTTTGATGAAAGTCAATATGTACGATTAAGCAATGAAGATAAATTTTTTATTTCATTCGCAATTTCTGTCCCTAAAATAGTTGAAAATAACATAGATAACCTTATTGCATTAAAAAGGATTGAAGCTGATAAGCGTGATTTGAAAATTAAAGAGGAAATGGAGTTTCTTAATCTGAATGAAGGAATTTGTGTGACCATAGGTATTTTAGGCAAATTTTGGACAAATTATAAACCTAATATTGGAGGGATTGCCGACAGGATTTATATTGAAAATGACAAAGGGAGCTCATATTCTTACAAAAAGATAATTAAAAATATTACTTCTGATAATTTGGAAGATAAAGATAGTCTGGTTTTATCATTTCCAAAACAAGTTGTTACCAGTGATAACAAAAATATCCATATTGTGATAAGAGGAATAGATAAAAATGCACCTTTAGAAAAACAGGTTAAGGTGACTTTTCCTCAAGAAGTGGTTTCATATCTTCTTAAGTAAACCATCCTCAAAGAATAACACTTCAAAGAATATCCTTGACAACAACGTATTAATCTAATAAAATTTTTTTTTGTATATTTTTAACTTAAACGCAGTATCATCATAGGAGTAATTATGTGCGGGATTATATGGTATATAGGCAGTAAAGAAGTTGTTCCGATACTTTTAAACGGATTAAAAAAATTGGAATATCGCGGTTATGATTCTGCTGGAATTGCAATAGTTATCGACGGCAGAATTGCAATAAGCAGAAATCAAGGCAAAATAAAGGATCTGGAAGAAAAAATTTCAGGTAAAAAACTTTTATCTTCCATCGGGATCGGGCATACGCGATGGGCTACACACGGAAAACCTTCAGAGGAAAATGCCCATCCGCATATTGATTGTAATAATAATATTGTTATAGTTCATAATGGTATTATAGAAAATTATCTTGAGTTGAAAAAACAGTTAATCAAAGAAGGACATATTTTCAGATCCGAGACAGATACAGAAGTTCTGGTTCATCTCATAGAAAAATTTTATAAAGGTAAAAACCTGATAAAAGCTGTACAGCAGATGATTAAGAAGATTAAAGGCGCTTATGCTCTCGGAGTCATGAGTTCACAAGAACCCGATAAATTAATTGCAGTAAAAAATAGAAGTCCTTTAGTTATAGGAGAGGGGAAAAATGAATTTTTTATTGCATCTGATATGCCGGCTATCCTGAATTATACGAGAAAAGTAATTTATCTTGATGATAATGAAATGGCAATACTTACAAGAGAAAAACTTTCCATATGTAAATCCCATACAGGTAAAAGTCTAAAGAAAAAAACAGAGGAAATAGCATGGGATCCAATACAGGCTGAAAAAGGGGGATTCCGGCATTTCATGCTTAAAGAAATATGTGAACAACCGCGTGTTGTCGAAGATACATTCTTATCATGCGGGTATGGTTGGTAAATATATAATTGAGGATCTGCTTAAGATTCCTGTAGAAGTCGATATTGCATCAGAATTCAGATATAGAAATCCAATAATTAACAGGAATGATCTTGTAATTGCTATTTCTCAATCCGGAGAAACTGCTGATACTCTGGCGGCAGTACATCTTGCAAAAGAAAAAGGCGCCAATCTTGCTGCTATTTGTAATGTAATTGGAAGTTCTCTTGCCCGCGAAGCACACGGAGTAATATATACCCATGCCGGACCTGAAATAGGTGTGGCATCAACTAAGGCATTTACTTCACAGCTTGTTGCTATTTATGTATTTGCTTTGTTTCTGGGCAAGACCACTAAAAGAATATCTTTACATGATATAGAAAAAATCACCAGAGAATTAAGAAGAATACCTAAATATATCGAGGATATAATAACTGATATTGAAAAAAATATTAAAAAAGAGTCTTATAAATATTTTAATTATACAAATTTTTTATATCTGGGAAGAGGGATAAATTATCCTATTGCTCTGGAAGGGGCATTAAAATTAAAAGAAATTTCCTATATTCATGCTGAAGGATATCCGGCAGGTGAAATGAAACACGGGCCTATAGCTTTAATTGATGATAATATGCCGGTTGTGGTAATTGCTCCGGATGGAAAAATAAATGAAAAAATTATGGCAAATATAGAAGAAGTTAAAGCCCGGGATGGGATTGTTATTTCCATAACTACAAAAGGGAATAAAGAGATAATAATAAAAAGTGATAGTAGTTTTGTTATTCCAAAAACAATGGAAATATTAAGCCCTCTTTTGACTATTATTCCTTTGCAATTACTGGCTTATTATATAGCAGTTAAGCGCGGATGCGATGTGGATCAGCCGAGGAATCTGGCTAAAAGTGTTACAGTTGAATAAATTAAAAGGAGAAATAAAATGAAATTTTTTGTGGACAGCGCAAATCTTGAAGTTATAAAAAATGCTCTGGAGCTGGGACTTGCGGATGGAGTAACAACAAATCCGACATTAATAGCTAAAGAAGGAAAGGATTTTAAGAAAATAATTAATGATATTTGTAAAATTGTTGACGGGCCTGTAAATGTGGAAGTGTTAAGTATGGATTTTGAAGGAATTATTAAAGAATCCAGGGAATTGGTAAAATGGGGTTCCAATATAGTAATAAAAATACCCATGACGCGTAACGGTTTGCGTGCAGTTAAAAAACTAAATGAGCTGAAAATTAAAACGAATGTTACTCTTATATTTAATGCAAGTCAGGCACTTTTAGCGGCTCGTGCGGGCGCAACTTATGTCTGTCCTTTTGTAGGCAGGCTGGATGATATAAGTCATAATGGAATGGATGTTATTCATGACATTTTACATATTTTTTCAAATTATGATTTTGAATGCGAAGTAATTGCGGCAAGCATCCGCAATCCTTTGCATGTGCTGGAAGCCGCAAGAATTGGAGCGGATATAGTTACTGTCCCGTCAAATGTTATTGAGCAGATGATATTGCATCCGCTTACAGATATAGGTATAAAAAAATTCAATGAAGACTGGAAAAAAGTGCAAAATGAAAAATGAAAAGGCCATTTTACAAAAAGCAAAAACAGCTATTATGGAAGAAGCTCAAGCTGTTATTAATCTGGCGGACAATCTTGGAGAAAGTTTTATCCATGCAATAGAAGTAATTTGTAATTGCAAAGGACGCGTGATTATTACCGGTATGGGAAAATCAGGAATTGTGGGTAAAAAGATAGCCGCTACGATGACAAGTACCGGTACTCCTGCGTATTTTCTTCATCCTGCTGAAGGTATCCACGGCGATCTTGGAATGGTAATGCCTGAAGATGTTGTTATTTTTATTTCGAAAAGCGGAGATACACAGGAAATCAATAATTTAATACCAACAATGAAGCTTATGGGTGTAAAATTAATAGGTATTACCTCAAATCCGGATTCAATACTTGCAAAACACAGTGATGTTGTTTTAGATATAGGTGTGAAAAAGGAAGCCTGCCCTCTTGGTCTTGCTCCAACTACAACTACTACAGTTACATTGGTTTTGGGCGATGCGATTGCCCTGACTCTTTTGGATAAAAAAAATTTTAAATCCAGTGATTTTGCTCTTTTCCATCCGGGTGGTCTTCTTGGGAAAAAATTACTTTTAAAAGTTTCAGATATTATGCATAAAGAAAAATCAATACCGGTTGTAAAAAAAACCAGTTTATTTAAAGAATTTCTTTTTGAAATGACATCTAAACGTCTTGGAATGACATGTGTGGTTGATAGTAGAGGTATATTGTCCGGTATTATAACAGACGGAGATCTTCGCCGTATTCTTGAAAAGAGGGAAAATATTTATAAATTAAAAGCAGAAGAAATAATGTCAAAAAATCCAAAATTAATAGGTAAAGATAATCTTGCGGTGGAAGCCCTGAAAAAAATGGAAGAGCATCAAATTACTTCTCTT
>JACQWU010000112.1:0-2181 GCA_016209155.1 Candidatus Desantisiibacteriota bacterium
GTATTAATGGCACATCCAGATAAAAAATCTGGATAGTTTATTTAACCATAACAATTGTAAACAAGTCAAGATTTTTTTAATTTTTATAACCTGATAAAGGATTTTAATGGATTTAGGAACTCCATCAAATTTAATACGCCAATTCAAATATCTCCCCGCGCGCGCTTAGAGACGCAATATTTTGCGTCTCTGCACTTTTTTGGTTCTTGAAAATATTTATGCTATAATTTAATTTGATATTCTATATTAACCATATTGTTTTGTTAAGATAAAATTTATTGGAGTTAAGAGTGAAATTTAACCATATATTAAAAATAGTTTTGATTGTGTTCTTGATTCTCAATTATACCGGCTGCACTTTACTTATTTCTTCATACAAAAAAATACATTTCACTCCAGGAAACATTGATCTTAAATATGAAAATGTTGTTTTTAAAAATAAAAAAAATACTGATTTGAAAGGCTGGTTTATTAAAGCCGGAGATGGTGCTCCATGTGTAATTTTCTGCGAAGGGAATTCCCAGAATAAATCTTATTACCTGCGGTTTTCCAGATTTTTATATGAAGCCGGGTACAGTATATTTCTTTTTGACTATGCAGGATTTGGAGATAGCGGCGGAACTTTGAGTGAAATAGGCTTCCAAAATTTCACAATGGATGTGGAGTCGGCAATAGATTATATAAAAAAACGCCCTGATGTCAATGATAAACAAGTATCTCTTTTTGGATGGTCTATGGGCGGAGGATTGGCATTATACACAGCAGCTAAAAGAGATGATATCAAAGCAGTAATTATAGACAGCGGAATATATTCATTTGTGGACAGATTTACCTATGCGGTTAAAGAAAAAATTGGAACAATTCTGGGGCTGCCTATTATGGCTATAGCTAAAATGTTTTATTCAAAATATGATCCAATCGAAAGTATAAAAAAAATAAAAAACACTCCTGTACTTTTTTTGCATGGAAGCGACGATATAATCAGCTATAAAGAAATAATTTCATTATATGAGGAATATAAAGGGACTAAACGTCTTATAATATTTCCTTATGCCGGACATATGGAAAGTTATAATTATTATAAAGAAGAATATATTGCGCAGGTTCTCTTATTCCTTAACATTTTTACAAAAGGAAAGTCATTTAATGATTTTGTAAGTAATTGGGATTATTCAAATGCGAATAATTTAACAGTTACAATTAAAAACTTTACAAAAGACAAATTGCCTATGGAAATACGCATTAAAATCACATCAAAAGGTTGGGATTTATATTCTCCTGAGCTTTCCAAACTGAATATTGAACCGCAATATATTCCACAAAACGATTTGATTCTGCCTTATGCGCGTTTAGCAAAAGATCCCGAAGATGCGGCGGAATATGCGGATGTAATTTTAAAAAGAAATCATACTCTTTTTCATAAAAACAAGCGCTATTTTGTTTCTGCTGTTATCCTTGCAAATATGATGTCCCCTAAAACAGCGGCTATTGCGGAAAAACTATACAGCTTAAAACCGGTAGAGATGATGGATAATCTAGAGCTTTTTAATGAGAAGATGCTTTCTCATCCTAAGATACTTGAAAATTTAAATAAACTTCCCATGGGAGATCCATGGGGTAAAAAATTGTGGGATGACAAAACGGGGAAAGAACAGACTGTGGACAGCATGGTTGCAATGAAAAAAATAACCGGAAAAATTACAGGCAAATCAGCATCTCTGGCATTTTTCAATATTTCTCTTTTGCGTTTAATGGGAATTTCTCCGGATAATATTTTCGCTGTTTATCTAAAAGGTTCTCCGGAACATACCATAGCCTGCTTTTCTATAAATAACAATTACTATATCTTGAATAATAACTTATTGCTTCCGGGTGAACATGTATCATGGCCTAAAAATGAGATGAAAATTCTCGGAATTTATAATGATTTTTATTATCTATCCACCGGTCTTGAAACTAATTTTAAGGGCAGCACTATTGAACATATTAAAATTTTCATGGAAAATGTATTTAAGAATTTTTCCTGGAGCGCAATGAGGTCTAAGAAGGTTGAAAATACTGAAGAAGCGATTATTGATCTATCTTTTAAATTTGGGAGTATCCCTGCCGGCGAAATATCAAAAAAAATTCAAAAAGAAATTTTCCAAAAAAGTGTTAATTTCCCTGAGTCACAATACACTT
>JACQWU010000112.1:2187-19477 GCA_016209155.1 Candidatus Desantisiibacteriota bacterium
AAACTTATGCCATTGCCGCAAAAAAAAGTATTAATACCGGGAAATTAGTTAAAGAACTTAAGACCGAAGAAAATTTTATTAAATGGATGTCTGCAGAGCTTAATAAAGAATCGATTTTTGAGGATGATACCCGCATTATGCATCCTGATGAAGTAATTACTTATAAAACCGGCAATTTCCTTGATCAGGCGCTTCTTTTATGGGCTTTAATGGATCAAATTGGAACGCGCGGATGGGTGATTAAAACAGATAAAGAAGTTTACTTAGCTTATTATCAGGCTAAAAATATATATTTCATACGGATGAATGGTTTTTCAATTCTAAAAGATATAAAAAATGAAAAAATAATTTTTATATTTAATGACATGGAAAGTTTCTCAACATTATCTGACACAAATACACTGAATTCTGAAATCGCACAGATAATTGAAAAATAATTTCGATTTATCAGATAATCTTGTGTTTTAGTAAAATTTTTGTTATATTTAGAGAAAGGGATAAAAATTGAACCACAGTACACAGAGTGGACATATTTTTTAACTCATTATCTGAATTACCCTGAGGTAGAACATCGAAGAATATTTTAATTTACGAAAGATATTCAAATGGAAAAAAATACTATTAACAAAAATTTATCCCGTCAAGTTAGAGATATGGAACTTTTAACCCTGATTGGGATTGCTCTGTCTTCTGAGCTAAAAATCGGAAAACTTCTTCAAATGATTGCTGATGTATGCCGTAAATTATGCAAAGCAGAAGCCAGCGCGCTTTTGATGCTGGAAAATAATAGCGGCAAACTTACATATAAATTTGCAGCTATCTCCGGGGTAAACAAAAAAGATGTCAAAGAAAAACCCAAAGGGATTGGAATTTATAAATTGGTTATTGAAAGCAAACATCCAATATGTATCAAAGATATAACTAAAGAACCTAATTCCAGCGGTGTTCCCAAAGGGCATATAAAAGTAAAAAGTTTTTTAGGCGTACCTTTAATAACTCATAAAAATAAAATCGAGGGAATGCTGATACTCACTCATAGTAAACCTGATATGTTTGGAAAATATGAAACGGAACTTGTTACTATTTTAGCGAATCAGGCGGCAGTAGCACTGGAAAATGCAAAATTAAACTCAAAACTTGAAAAATCGTTAAAAAATCTTGAGAATGCAAATAAAGAACTCCAGTCCCTGGACAAATTGAAATCAGATTTTCTTGCTAATATTTCACATGAACTCAGGACTCCTCTCACATCAATAAAAGGATATACGGAGCTGCTTCTGGGGAAAAAAGCAGGTCCGTTAAATAATAACCAAGAAAATGAATTACGTGTTGTATTACGTAATACAGAGCGTCTTATTGTTCTTATAAATAATCTCCTTAGCAGCATCAAGTTTGAGCAGGCCGACCATGTTCTATTTTTTTCGGAAATAAATCCTGAAGTAATAATTAATAATTGTATAAAAGAAATTTCCCCGTTGCTTAAGACTAAAGGGCTTAAATTAAACTTTCAAAACAAATTAAAAAAACCTGTTAAGATTCTTGGCGATGTGGAAAAATTACATGTTGTTATTATTAATTTACTTGGTAATGCGATAAAATTTACTGAATATGGGAAAATAATTTTAAAAATTGAAGTAATAAAAGGAAAAAAAATTAAATTTATTAATTGTCCAAATAAAGATAAATGTGATATAAAACCGGATAAAAAATATTTAAAAATCTCTATCAGTGATACAGGGATAGGAATATCTAAAGAAACTATCTGCAAACTTTTCGATAGATTTTATCAAGTTGATTCAAGCTCAACAAGAAAATTTGAAGGGACCGGTCTTGGGTTATCCATTGTTAAGGAAATATTAAATCTTCACAATTCTCCAATAGAAATATTAAGCAAAATAGGAAAAGGGACAACTTTCTCGTTTGTTCTTCCGATAATAACTAAAATATAGAATGAAAAAAATAGCTGGATCATTAAAAATTATAATAAAAAAATATATTTTCAAAAGACAGGTTCTGTTATTAATATTTTTAATAGTAATAAATTATTATTTTAATGCATGTGTACCACAACAAAAAATTATTATTCTTCCGGAAAAAATAACCGGCCGCAGATATCTTTCATCTGAAATAAAAAATAAATCAGAATTATTAAATGCTTTATATTTAAATCGTATTGATGAAGTAGAATTATTTATAAACAACAATTTTCGCTCAAGTTCCAGCGGTATATATACATCAGAATATCTTCTTTATGAGGGAATAATCCTTTATCGTAAAAATAATCTTAAAAAAGCAAAAGCAGTTATGGAAGAAGCTTTAACTAAGGCTTTTTTATTTGATTCATCCTGGAAAAATATTATTCAATCAAACTTAAGATATATTTATTATGACTTAAAAGAATTCAACAAATTATACTATCTTGAAAAGGAAACAGGGGAAGTGAGTCCCTTTGTAAACTTTTTAAATGATTTATCGAATGAAGAAAATTATGAAATTAAAACATTTGATTCTTCAGTTACTGTACCCTTAAAAGATTTCAAAGGCGAACTAAGAGTCCCTATTACAATAAATGGAAAAGATGAAGAATATTTTATTATTGATACCGCATCAAGTCTAACAGTAATATCGTCCGAGCTGGCGCAAAAGTATAAAATAAAAATCATAAATGAAGGGACTGCCGGTTATGCTGATATACATCTTAATTCAGTTGTTTCGGTGAAATACGGAAAATTGGATGCTATTCAAATAGGAGATGTCACTATTTATAATATTCCTGTCGGAATTATTGACAGTGAAAGTCTCACCTGGAAATACATGGGAGGATTGTTTACATATTCAAAAATAGACGGGATATTGGGGCTTCCTGTTATCCGTGAATTCACAACAACATTAGATTTCCCGAAGAAAACTCTGACCTTAAGTTTAAAAAATAATTCCCTACCATCAACAGCTTTAAAATATAATATTTTTATGGTTAATAGTTTTATATATGTTCCTGTGGAAATGAATGGTATTTGCGGGTTTAATTTCTGCATAGATACAGGCGCAGAAATGACAGAGCTTTATGAAACAGGATTAAAATATTTAAAACAGTCTTCTTCAACGGAGATAGTTATAGAGGAAAGTGAAGGGAAAAAGATAGAAAATATTTATGGAGAAAAAAAGGTTTTGGGCATCTTTTATCCAAACAAATTTATTATAAATAACTATACTCTGGAAAATCTTCCGATTTTAATCTCAACACATAATTTTAGTCAATTCCCTATTGAAGAGCATGGGAATCTCGGGTTAAATGTGCTCAAAAATTTTAACATAACATTGGATTTTAAAAACATGAAGATGTATTTATTCTCAAGAAAACCTTAAAATTATATTTCGCAATCTGGAGATTGCTCCTACCTTAGGTTTTGCAGCTTAAAAAAATTATATCAACCATATTTTTAAAATAAATTTGCGATTTATTTTCCAATTCTTTAAAAATTTTTTCTTTTATTTGCATCCCCTGCTTTTTTTCTTCAGAATTAGCAGAATTTAATATGGATGTTATCGGCATTCCCGCATATCCAAGCAATTTGGAAAAAAAATTCTTTTTACTTACAATTATTTCAAGAACATCTTTCTCTTGTAAAACAATCATACCGGCTGAAATATCTCCTTCAAAAACTTCACCGCCAAAATTTGTCATTCTTACAAAACAATGTTCTAAAATATCTTTTTCCTTTAATTCCGGAGATTTTTTTTCTTCAGCCAGAATTTTAGAGGCAGGCAAAAAACTATTCCCGGTCATAGTTTTATAAATCTTGTTTATTTTACATTCCTTTAATTCAATAAAACTATCATTGGCATAAATTAATTCCTCATCCTTTATAATACCTAAACCTATATTTCCTGTATTTACAAGGTTAATAATCTTTCCCATATTTTTAAATAAGGCATCTCCCGGGTCCATAACATTATCCCATTTAACAATAGATTGCTCATTTTTTTTATCAGATACACCTGGAGTTAAATATTGATTATTCTGTGTTAGCCGGAGCTTTTTCCCGCCCATTCTTATGCCCCCCAAACGTGTGTCCATATTAATATTATTTATGTCTATTCCTGAAACTTTATTAACAAAACTCCCTACATCCGATATAGGGCTTAATTTGGATATGGCTGTCTCATTACTAAGATCACTTTTATCTAAAGAGGATTCTTCCATTAGTTTTGCTGCAATTTCACGTGATAATTCTTCACTTAGCCTCCCTGAGATAATATGCATAATCTTCATATCTTTCATATCAAATGATCTGATATAATGATCATAGAGAGTTAAAGCTCCTATAACTTCCTGATTACGATTAAAAAGAGGTATGCCCAAAAAAGATTTTATCCCATACTTTTTTATAATAGGCTCATTGAAATTTTTGTTGGCGCTTAAAAGATTTGAAAATGTAACAGGTTTTTTTGAGGAAAATATAGAAGCGCAAAGACTACCTTCAACAGTCTCCACTTTCTGTTTATCCAGCTCCGCAGGTAAATTATATCCAGATCTAAAATAAAATTCATTACTGCTGTTTTTTATTTTAATTATAACAAAGTCGCCATGCACTTCCTCATATGCGATTTTGCATACTGCTTTTAAAATTTCATCAATATTACCCTGCAATTCCCTGCATTTGTTAATAATTAATAATATCTTTTTATCTGAAATAGTTGATTGAGCCTGAGAGGAAACCGGGGATATTTTTATTGAAATGTATTCCCCGCCTTCTTTATTTAATTTTTTAGCAGTTAAATTTACAAATTGCATTATAGAAAAAATTTTTATATAAGTATCTATTTCAACTGATTCCGCGACCAATAATTTTCTTTGCAAAAAGCCGAAAGAAAGGCCGGTTTCACCGTCATCCTTAGTGAAATATTCAGCAAAATTATGATTAATGACAGATATATTATCAGCCTGAAAAAGCTTGGTAAACCGGTTATTGCAATATACTATTTCTCCGGCCAGATTAGTTATAATATAAGCAGAAGGTTTAATATCCATGAAACTAAAAATATCGGATTCTGAATGTCTCATGAAATTATCCTTAAGTATTAAATATTTTTAATTACAATGTTATTGTTTTAACAGTATTTATCCCATCTATTTCTTTAATTTTATTTAATACTTCCAATGATAATTCAGTATCTATCATAAAAAGCGAAAGAGCCAGTCCGCCCTTTTCCTTCCTTCCATAACGCATTCCTGCAATATTTATATTATTATTTCCAAAGAGTGTTCCCAATTTTCCGATAAGCCCGGGCTTATCAACATTATAACACAAAAGCAGGTTTCCGCTTGGGACTATATCTACTACGTAATCTTCTATTTTTACAATACGCGGCAATTTTTTATCCAGCAGGGACCCCGAAATGTATCTTTTCACCTTATCTGTCTCTATCATTACTGAAATCATATTGGTAAAATCGGTTACTTCTGTAGTTTTTTGTTCAATTATTTTTATCTCACGTTCTTTGGCAATAAACGGAGCATTTACAAAGTTTACAGTATCTTTTAAAATTGGCTGCAGGAATCCTTTAATAAAAGCAGTTGTAATAGGTTTAACATTATAATGAGCAATTTCACCGCTATACATAATCTCGATGTTTTTGATATGTCCTTCACTAAGCTGACCTTCAAAAAGTCCCATTTTCTCAGCAAGATCCAGATAAGGTGAAAGTTCTTTAAGCAAAGATGGGTCCACACATGAAACATTAATAGCATTAACTATTTTGCATTCAAATAAAGCATCCAATACCTGTTTGATTATATCTACCGCAACATTTTGCTGCGCTTCGATAGTTGAGGCACCAAGATGCGGAGTAACAATGCAATTATCCAGTTCAAGGAGCTTGCTTTCAAGAGGAGGCTCATTTTCATAAACATCTAATGCCGCTCCGGCAATTTTTTTATTTTTTAAAGCTTCATAAAGAGCATCTTCTTTTATAATTCCGCCTCTGGCACAGTTAATTATTCTGACAGACGGTTTCATTTTAGCCAGAGAATTCTCGTCTATGATATTTTTTGTTTGCGCGGTCAAAGGGGTATGCACTGTAATAAAATCAGAAGAGGTAAAAATCTCTTCAAGCTCTACCAGTTTAATTCCAATCCCTTCCGCTTTTTCAACAGAAATAAACGGATCATAGGCAATCACTTTAATTTCAAAAGCCCGTGCTCTTTTTGCAACTTCAAAACCAATTCTGCCAAGCCCTACTACTCCTAAAATTTTACCCTTTAACTCAACTCCTGTAAATAATTTTCTTTCCCATTTTTTTGACTTTAAGGAAATATCAGCCTGCGGTATATTCCGCGCAAGGCTCATAAGCATGGCAAATGAAAGCTCGGCAGTGGAAATCGTATTACCCTCAGGAGTATTCATTACGATTATTCCCTTTTTAGATGCGGCGTCTATATCAACATTATCAACACCTACTCCGGCCCTGCCTATTATTTTTAAATTAGCTGCCGCATTAATTATTTCCTTTGTTACTTTTGTTTCGCTTCTGACAAGTAAAACATGATATTTTGGAATTTCAACTAACAATTCTTCTTTTGTCATCTTCGTTTTAAAGGTAAGATCAATATCTTTTCTATCTTTGAGAAGTTTTAATCCCTCTTCAGAAAGCGGATCACTCACTAAAATTTTATACATAAAATAAATCCTCCTGTTCATTTATTCAATATTATTCCATTAAAACTTTTTGGGCTGCACCAACACCTTTTCCTAATTCCAATTTATATCCCATTTCCACCAATGCCATTTCTATAGCAGAAATTACAATTATTATATCAAATAAATCCATATAACCTAAATGCGCAATTCTTATGATTTTTCCCTTAACATGATCCTGCCCGCCAATTATTGTAACCCCATATTTACTTTTTAATTTTTTTATCAAAACACCTGCATCCATACCGGAAGGCATTTTAAGAGGTGTTACCGCGTTACTGGGAGTTCCCGGAGCAAAAAGCTCAAGTCCCATAACTTTTGCCGCTTCACGTATTGCTTTTCCAAGCTTAGAGTGCCTTGTTATAACATTTTCAAGTCCTTCTTCCTGAATCATATTTAATGCTTTATTAAGTCCAATTACAAGGGAAATAGCCGGAGTAAACGGAGTCTGGCCCTCTTCAACTAAAGATTTTTTTGCCTTCTTCAGGCTATAATAAAATTTAGGTGATTTTGATTCTTCAGCCAATTTCCATGCCTTATCACTCAAAGCAATAAACGCAAGTCCGGGAGGAAGCATTAATGCTTTCTGTGAACCGGCAATAGCTGCATCTACATTCCAATCATCAGTGCGAAATTCCTCAGCTCCTAATCCGCTGATCGCATCAACTATTAAAATGGCTTCTGTTTCCTTAACTATTTTACCTATAGTTTTTATATCTGTTGTTACTCCTGTTGATGTTTCACAAAGAGTAGTAAAAACAGCTTTTATTTGTTTGTTTTCCAAAAGATGTTTTCTAATATCCTCCGGATTTACAGCTTTGCCCCATTCAACATTTATCATTATAGTATTTATACTATAAGCTTCGCAAAGCTTTCCCCACCGTTCACCAAACTTTCCCGCATTTACAACAAGTGCTGTATCTCCGGGAGAAAGCAGATTAACAACAGCTGCCTCCATTGCTCCTGTTCCTGATGATGTCAATACATAAACATTATTTTTAGTATAAAAAATTTTTTTAAGTCCGTCATTTACATTTTTAAAAACTTCCATGTATACAGGCGTTCGATGATGTATCATGGGTCTTGCCATTTCAAGTGAAACATCGGGTGGAACCGCTGTTGGTCCAGGTGTCAGCAGATAATTTTTTTTCATTTAAAACTCCTTTTTTATTTATTCATTATTTGCCTTCTTCAAGCCGTTTCATTTTTAATGATTTTTGCAAATTCAAAATTTTTTGAAGCGCTTCTTTTGCTCTTTCCTGAGATTTTTCTTCTTCTTTTTGTGATTCCTGCTTAATTTCAGTGATTTCTTTTAAAATTTTTTCTGATTTTTTTATTGCTTCATCATATTTATTATTTTCAATACTCTTTTCAATATTACCTGTCTCTGCATTCAAATAAGCAATCTTTTCGGAAAAGTGCTTATTCACTAAAGCCATTTCCTTTGTATCACTCATTATTTTTTTAATATTAGATATTAATTCTAAAGCTTTATTTTTAAGCGCCAAATTAATTTTTTCTTCTTTTTCTCTTTTCTTTTCCTCGGTATTTTTTTCTTCTTTTTTTAGTTCAGTTTTATCACCATCTGTTTTTACTGAAGTGTCTTTTTTATCTTCTTTAGTTTCAGATGACGTTTTTTGAGTTGCAGTTGTTTTTGCTTTTTTTTCCATATTCTCTTCATATACAGAAATAGAATTGTTAACTTTTCTCAAAGCATCGCTTGCTATTTCAATACAATCTTTATATTTACTATTATTAAAAGCATTTTTAGCTTTTACCAAATCTGCCTTAGCGTCATTTAGAAGACGGGCTGATATCTCATCGCTTTCAATATTCTTTTCAATTGCACTTTCAACAGCCACTTCTGCATTACGAATACTTCTTTTGGCATCAATACTCTGCTTTTCCTGCTCAGCAAGCATTTCTTCCTTTTTGGCCTTTTCCTCTTGTATTCTTTTTTCTTCCACCTGCTGTTTTTTTTCATCTAAATAATTACTATACTGGCTATAAATCACATAAAACAATCCCAGACCTATAACTATAAATATTACTTTTAATTTTATGGAAATTGTTTCCTGACGATTTTGTGAATATGACATCGTTGGGTGATGGGATTTAATTCCTGTTCTTAAATATTCATTAAATTCCTTACGTATATCCTCTTGTATAAAAGTTAAATTGAATTTTACCTTTTTGTCTAATTTTATAGGCTCTGGCACTTAAAAATCTCCCGATTTATTATATCCGTTTAAAATAGCATAAAATTATGAATCTTGTCAAGCATGCTGAAAAATCAAAATTTAAAAACTCTTGACAAAATAAATTTTCAGTTTAATAATCATAAATACATGCTTAATTTAGTTTCAGATGGTAATTATTTAAAAGTCTGAAAAAAGCGGGGAACCCAGGATGTTGGTTTTATAAACCTTGGGGCGAATATCTGAGAATATCAGATTAGGGTGATCCGACCCGAGCCCGACAGCTAACTTCGTAGGCACATACTTGGAACTTAAAAGCCAGAGAAAGTGTCTCTGGTTTTTTTATTTGGAGGTGGATTATAAATGTAAAATATAAATGCTTAATATTTTTCTGATTTTTTATGAAAAAAATTTGGGAAAAAGCGGAGGACCCAGGAAAATGATCAATATGATCTTGGGGCGAATATCTGGAAATATCAGATTAGGGTGATCCGACCCGAGCCCGACAGCTAACTTCGTAGGCACATACTTGGAACTTAAAAGCCAGAGAAAGTGTCTCTGGTTTTTTTATTTTAGGGAGGAAAAAATACATGTCAATCACATATTTAGTTGCAGGAATAGTAGCATTTTTACTTTTAATTTATCTTTTAATCGCACTTTTAAAACCGGAGATATTCTAATGAACATAAATAATGTTATTCAATCATTATTATTTTTAGCTGTTTTAATTATATCAATTAAACCGCTTGGTATTTATATGGCGTATATATATGAAGGCAAACCTATAGGTATTAATGTGTGGCTTGTTCCTATTGAAAAATGGCTTTATCGTATTTCAGGGGTTGATTCTGAAACGGAGATGCCATGGAAAGAATATGCAATTGCGATGATGATTTTTAATATCATAGGAATTTTCATCGTTTTTCTTTTGCAGCGTATTCAAGCATTTCTTCCTTTAAATCCGATGAATATGCCTAATGTACCTGAGGATTTATCATTTAATACAGCAGTTAGTTTTGCTACAAACACCAACTGGCAAAGCTATGGAGGAGAAACCACTTTAAGTTATTTCACACAAATGATAGGATTAACCGTACAAAATTTTGTTTCTGCTGCAACAGGTATGGCATTAATCCTTCCTCTAATCAGGGGATTTATGCAAAAACAGAAAGAAACAATTGGAAATTTCTGGGTAGATTTGACGAGGTCTGTACTTTATGTTTTATTACCGCTTGCAATTGTTTTTGCGCTGGTTCTTATATCGTGTGGTGTTATTCAAACATTTAGACCTTCGATAAAAACTTCTTTACTACAGATAACAAAAAATGAAAAAGGCGACATAATATCTGAACAAACAATTGCTCTTGGCCCTGCTGCTTCACAAATTGCAATTAAACAATTAGGAACAAATGGAGGAGGATTTTTTAATGTCAATTCTGCTCATCCATTTGAAAATCCGGATGCGCTGACAAATTTTCTGGAACTTATAGCAATACTTTTGATACCGGCTGCACTGTGTTATTCCTTTGGATATATGGTTGGAGATGTTCGTCAGGGAATGGCACTTCTTGCCGTAATGCTGATTATTTTCATTCCATGCCTATTAGGATCTGTTTACTTTGAACAAAAAGGGAATCCTGTTTTTAAAAATTTCAATATTGATCAGCAGGCTACAAACCTTCAGCCGGGTGGAAATATGGAAGGGAAAGAAGCGCGTTTTGGTATAGTAAACTCATCTATTTGGGCAGTATCCACGACAGCCGCTTCTAATGGTTCGATAAATTCAATGCATGATTCACATACTCCAATGTCAGGGCTTATTCAAATGTGGTTGATGCAAATAGGGGAGGTAATTTTCGGAGGTGTTGGTTCAGGGCTTTACGGGATGATTTCATTCGCAATCGTAGCTGTGTTTATATCGGGACTTATGATAGGACGAACTCCTGAATATTTAGGCAAAAAAATTGAATCTTATGAAATGAAAATGGCATCAATAATGATATTAATTCCACCCATATTAGTTCTTGGTGGAACTGCAATTGCGGTCGTTTTACCAGAAGCAAAAGCTGCTATCTTAAACCATGGGCCACATGGCTTTAGCGAAGTATTGTATGCTTTTTCATCAGCCGGTAATAATAACGGAAGCGCATTTGCAGGACTCGGAGTAAATACCTTTTTTTATAATATTTCACTTGGGATAGCAATGTTTTGTGCGCGTTACTTTTTGGCTATCCCAATACTTGCAATTGCCGGATCATTATCAAAGAAAAAAATTATTCCGGTAAGCCAGGGCACTTTGCCAACTTATACACCGCTTTTTGTAACATTTTTAACTATGATTGTTATAATTGTTGGTGCATTAACTTTTTTCCCGGCATTAGCCCTGGGCCCGATTGTTGAACATTTAATGATGTAATTATTGTAGGGGCAGACCTATGTGTCTACCCTAAATGAACAAAATATTAGGAGATTCATAAATGAGTAAATCGTACAAACAAAAATCGTTATTTGAATGGGCTATCATTGGCCCTGCTATTATTAATTCTATAAAAAAATTAGATCCGGGACATCAAATTAAAAATCCTGTAATGTTCGTTGTTTTGATTGGCAGTATATTTACAACAGGCCTTTTTATACAAGCACTTGTAGGTCAGGGAGAAGCTCCGGCAAATTTCATTCTGGCAATTTCATTATGGTTATGGTTTACCGTAATTTTTGCCAATTTTGCGGAAGCAATGGCTGAAGGACGAGGGAAAGCGCAGGCTGATTCCTTAAGAAAAGTACGCAAGGATACACCGGCTAAAAAACTTGCACAAAATAAATATGGCACAAATCATACAATTGTATCGGCATCAACGCTCAGCAAGGGAGACGTTGTTCTTATCGAAGCAGGAGATGCCATTCCCATGGATGGAGAAGTTATTGAAGGAGTAGCATCGGTGGATGAAAGCGCAATTACCGGAGAAAGTGCGCCGGTAATACGTGAAAGTGGCGGTGATAGAAGCGCAGTTACAGGTGGAACACGCGTTCTTTCAGACTGGCTTGTAGTACGTATAAGTACAAATCCGGGGGAAACATTTCTTGATCGCATGATTGCCATGGTAGAAGGTGCTAAAAGACAAAAAACTCCAAATGAAATAGCACTCTGCATTCTACTTGCAGTTTTCACTTTGATATTTCTATTAGCCTGTGTAACTCTTTTACCGTTTTCCATATATAGTGTACTTACAGCCGGGCATGGAGTACCAATAACGATTACCGCACTCGTGGCTTTACTTGTGTGTCTTATCCCAACTACAATAGGAGGTTTATTACCGGCAATAGGTATAGCTGGAATGGACAAAATGATTCAGGCAAATGTTATTGCTACATCCGGACGTGCAGTAGAAGCTGCCGGGGATGTTGATGTATTGCTTCTTGATAAAACAGGTACCATAACACTCGGGAACAGACAGGCTGTGGCATTTTTACCCGCTAAAGGCATAACGGCTGAGCTAATAGCTGATGCAGCTCAAATATCCTCTCTTTCCGATGAAACTCCTGAAGGAAGAAGCATTGTTATTCTCGCTAAAGAAAAATATAATATTCGCGCCAGACAAATACATGAATTAAATGCAAAATTTATTCCTTTTACGGCACAAACACGAATGAGTGGTGTAAATTTGGGTGATGGACGCCAAATTAGAAAGGGCGCTATTGATGCAATTGAAAATTATGTAAAAAGTCTTGGAGGATTTTTTCCTGAGGAATTAAAAACAAATATTGAATCAATATCAAAAACAGGTGGAACACCGCTTGTTGTGGCTGAGCATAAGAATGTTCTTGGTCTTATACATTTAAAAGATATAATAAAAGGTGGGATTAAAGAGCGGTTTGAAGAACTTCGCAGAATGGGAATAAAAACAGTAATGATAACCGGAGATAATCCTTTAACAGCTGCAGCAATAGCCGCAGAAGCAGGAATGGATGATTTTTTAGCGCAGGCAACACCTGAAACCAAACTTAAATATATTCGGGATATGCAGGCAGGTGGGAGGCTTGTAGCCATGACCGGAGACGGTACAAACGATGCTCCGGCGCTTGCTCAGGCAGATGTTGCAGTTGCAATGAACACCGGCACACAAGCTGCAAAAGAAGCCGTGAATATGGTAGATCTTGATTACAATCCAACAAAACTTATTCAAATTGTTGAAATAGGAAAACAACTTTTAATGACAAGAGGATCTCTGACTACATTCAGTATTGCCAATGACATTTCCAAATATTTTGCAATTATACCAGCTGCGTTTGCCACAACATATCCTGTGCTAAATAGCTTAAATATTATGCACCTTGCAACTCCGTCAAGCGCGATTTTATCAGCGGTTATTTTTAATGCAATTATTATAATATTTCTTATCCCACTTGCTTTAAAAGGTATTGCATATAAACCAATGCCGGCAAACCGATTACTACGAAATAATCTTTTAATTTATGGTGTCGGAGGTCTTATAACACCATTTATCGGTATTAAATTGATTGATATGCTTTTGGTTGCATTGCATTTGGTGTAAATTGTAGGGAACGGTTTAAAACCGTTCCTTACGTATTCATATAGGAGAAAAAATGTTTAAAAATCAAATAAAACCGGCAATCTTCATGTTCTTAATTTTAACAATAGTCACAGGTATTATTTATCCGCTTGTTATAACTGGAATAGCTCAACTGGTTTTTTCTGAAAAAGCAAATGGAAGTATAATATACAAAGATGGAAAGCCAATTGGATCCAAATTTATAGGACAGTCATTTGATGATCCTAAATATTTTTGGGGACGGCTTTCTGCAACAACACCTGCATACAATGCGGCAAGTTCATCAGGATCTAATTTAGGACCATTAAATCCGCAGTTGATTAATAATGTCAAAGCGCGCGTTAAAGCTTTAACAATATCTGATCCTGATAACAAAAATCCAATTCCTGTTGATCTTGTTACAAGTTCAGCAAGCGGACTGGATCCTCATATTAGTGTTGCAGGAGCTATGTATCAAATAGGCCGTGTAGTGCGTTTGCAGGGAATACGAGAAGAAACATTAAAATCAATCGTAAAAAAGCACACATGCGGACGGTTTTTAGGTTTAATTGGTGAGCCGGTTGTAAATGTGCTTGAACTTAATTTAGAATTAAATGAAAATAGGATGAAATGAGGTATAATAATTATGGACAGACCAAATCCCGATAATATTTTAAAAATGGTTAAAGATGAAGATTCTCATCGAGGTAAAATTAAAATTTTTTTTGGAGCTGTTGCAGGTGTTGGTAAAACATATGCAATGCTTGAATCTGCACGACTTAGAAAAAAGGAAGGTATTGATATTGTTGTCGGACATATAGAAACTCATAAGCGTGTTGATACGGAATCACTTCTGGAAGGTCTTGAAATTTTACCTTCTATGATTATTAAATACAAAAATGTTACCCTGCATGAATTTGATATTGATGCCGCGATAAAAAGAAATCCGAAAATAATATTAGTTGACGAATTGGCTCATACCAATGCACCCGGTCTACGTCATACAAAACGCTGGCAGGACATTGAAGAATTGCTTGAAAAAGGGATTAATGTTTATACCACATTAAATGTCCAGCATTGTGAAAGTGTGAATGATATAGTATCTCAGATTACAGGGATAACTGTCCGCGAAACAGTTCCCGATACTTTTATCGAGAGATCAAACGATATTGAGCTTGTTGATCTTCCATCAGAGGAATTATTAAAGCGTCTTAAAGAAGGGAAAATTTATCTTGGTGAACAAAAAGAGCATGCAGCGGAAAATTTTTTCCAGCCGGGGAATCTGATTGCACTGCGTCAACTTGCTTTGCGCTATACTGCACATAATGTTGATTCCAAATTACAGGCATATAAAGAAGCTCATTCGATAAAAAAAATATGGAATGTCAGTGATAAATTTTTAGTATGCATAAGTTCAAGCCCTACAGCAATTCGCCTGATAAGAGCAGGGAAAAGAATAGCATCGAATTTAAAGGTGGATTGGATTGTTGCGTATGTTGAAATTCCAGCATTTTTAAAAGAAGAAGACAAAAAAAGAATCTCTGATATGATGAGACTCGCTGAAACACTTGGTGCTGAAACAGCAACGCTCAGTGGACAGGATGTAGCAGAAACCTTAATTTCATATGCACGTTCAAAGAATATTACCAAAATAATCATTGGTAAACCGCTAAGACCACGATGGAAAGAATTTTTCTTTGGATCAGTTATTGACAATTTTGCACGTAAAAGCGATGAGATAGATTTATATTTATTAAGCGGTGATAGACAGCATGACGAAATAATTAAATCCACTTCCATGAAAATTTCTCCATTTTCATGGAAGAATTTTGGATTTACTATTGGAATAATATTTTTATGTACTATAATCAATAAACTTCTTCTTTCATCCCTGGCACTTGTAAATTTAATATTGATTTATTTTTCAGGAGTAACATGTGTTGCATTCCGATATGGCAGGCGAATGTCGATTATAGCATCATTTTTAAGCGTATTGTTTTTTGATTTCTTTTTTGTTCCGCCATATTTTTCCTTTGCTGTAACAGATGTTGAATACTTTATAACTTTTATTGTAATGTTGATAGTGGGATTTACTATAGCTCATTTAACAGGACAACTTAAACGGCAAACAATTGCCATGAGACTTCGTGAAGACCGTACGCAAGCTTTGTATTCCATAAGCCGCGATTTATCCAAAAGTTCTTATCCGGATGAGCTTTTTAAAATTGCTCTTAATCATATACAAAATTTTTTTAAATGCCGAGCTGTTATATATATACCTGATATCAATAACAATCTTACTGCAAATTTTGGTGAAATCAAGGAATTGAATTTATCGGCAAATGATTATACTGTTGTGGAATGGGTCTATGAACACAAAAAAAACGCAGGGAAAAATACAGATACTTTACCCGGATGGTCAAAAGGAATGTATTTACCTTTTACAGGAGTAGAAAAGACAGTAGGAGTTTTAGGGATTTTCCCTGAAGATGATAAGTTTAAAGATCCGGATCAACTGCATATGCTTGAGATGTTTGTAAACCAGACAGCGCTCGCAGTTGAAGGAGCAGAGCTTGCCAGGGCTGCAATTGATGCAAAATCAAATATTGAAAATGAACGCTTTAAAAATTTACTTTTAACTACTTTCTCATATGAACTTCAAGATCCATTGACATCCATTTCAGATGTTGCCGCAGAATTATCGAAACCTGAAAATATTAATGATGAATCAAAACGTAATATGTTAATAAAAAAAATGCAATATGAGATAAATATCCTAAATAAAAATGTTAATGAATTGCCAAATATAATTGATACCCGTAACAAACCTAATTTATAATTCCATTTTATCTAATTTTTAAATTTTCATTCTTTATCAAGATGAGGAAGTTCGGAAAAACCTGCGGCTTTTCTCTTATATGGATTTTTATAATTTTTCATTAATAGTGAATTAGATACTACTGAGACAGAACTAAACGCCATTGCCATACCTGCAATAATCGGATTTAGTAAAAAACCTGTAAACGGATAAATAATACCCGATGCTATGGGAATCCCGAGTGAATTATAAAAAAATGCCCAGAAAAGATTCTGTTTTATTTTTTTCATTGTATAAGTAGAAAGGTCTATAGCAGTTACAACATCGCGCAGATCAGCCTTAATAAGGACAATCTCACCTGACTCAATTGCAATATCAGTACCTGTCCCGACAGCGATTCCGACATCTGCCTGAATTAATGCCGGAGCATCATTAATCCCATCGCCAACCATTGCAACCTTGTTTCCCTCGTTTTGAATTTTTTTAATTGTTTCCGCTTTATCCTGCGGTAATACTTCGGCAAATACTCTGTCTATACCGAGCTCTTTTGCGATCGCATTTCCTGTACGAATATTATCCCCTGTGATCATTACAACATTTTTTCCCATTTTTTTTAGAATGGTTACTGCCTCTTTTGAATGTTCTTTTAATGTATCCGCTACAGCTACTATTCCTGACACTTTTCTATCTATAACCACATACATGGAGGTTTTTCCCTGCAACTCAAGTTTTTGTATTATATCATCAAAAGGACTCACATCAATTCCCAGTTCATTGAACAATTTCCTGTTGCCGATATAAATATTTTTTCCCTGCCATACAGCATTAACACCTTTACCTGTAATAGAATCGAAAGTTTCAGGGTCATTTATTTTGATATTTTTTTTCTTCGCACCTTTAATTATCGCATCACCAACGGGATGTTCTGATTTTTTTTCTGCAAGTGCGGCAAAAAAAAGGACATCCTCTTCCTTAAAATCTTTTGATGCAAACACATCCGTCATTTCAGGTTCACCTTTTGTCAGC
>JACQWU010000113.1:0-15050 GCA_016209155.1 Candidatus Desantisiibacteriota bacterium
GCCTCTTCAATTGAGTACTTTGTCTGATGGGTTGGTGGTGATGCAAGATCAACAAATTGAGGCACACCCCGAATACTGGCTATAAGTTTTAGAACCTTTTGTGCCATCAAAAGTCCGCCATCACCAGGCTTTGCACCCTGACCGTACTTAATCTCAATGGCTGCAGGGTCTTCTACCATATCTGGTATTGCATGTATAATCTCATCCCAACCAAAATATCCTGAGGCTATCTGCAAAATAAAATATTTTAAAAATCTTGAGCGCAAAAGGCGCGGCGGCATTCCGCCTTCACCTGTTGACATTACAACAGGCATGTTGTAATTTTCATTCAGATAGGCGACTCCCATTGCAAGTCCCTCCCACATATTAGGGGAAAGCGCTCCGATAGACATCCCCCCGATGCGTATAGGATAAATCTCACGGACAGGAGGGATAAAAGACCCTTCCTGAATAGTCAGCATATCATCTTTTGTTTTAAGAGAAAGTTTCTCTGCGGGGATATTTCTCCCGAGCAGTGTTCGTATATAAAATTCATGCCTGTCTGCATCAAGAGCCGGATCTGTAAGCATGGAAATGCGGATAAATTTTAATTTGTCCAGAGTTGATATTGACGGATCGTTTCTTCTTCCTCCGCGTCTATAAGGTTCTCCATTTTTGTTAATATGGAAAAGCAGTTTATTGTGCGGATTGTATTGCGGCATGATGGCAAGGTTTGGGCATACCAGACTGCACTGTCCGCATCCGGTACAGTATCGTGAAATATCGTTTACCTGCCTTATACCGTTATATACAGTCCGGAGAGTTGAAGGGAGCGGAATATCTCCCGAAGATTCCACCAGACGGCGTATAAAAACACCAGGCGTAATAGCTTTTACAGGACATACGGCTGTGCATCTTCCGCATCTAATGCAGCGGTCGGAACGCCAGTTAATTATATAAGGCAGATCCTGAAGCAGCCTCTCACCATTTTGATCTAATCTGTTATTTCGTTCCATACTTTTACCTCTTTTGCATCAGGACTTATAACTACCATGTCATATTTCATAGGGAATATATCTTGTGATATGTCTCTACTTGGAATGACTTTGTTCAGTCCGCATGTTTCCGACATTAATCCGTATTTTCCCGGAACTCCTCCTACTACTCCGGGTCGCAGTTTTTTTGTATCCTGTGTCATAAATATTGTTCCGTCAGGTATAAAACCTATAGTGCAGTTCGGGCCGTCAATACATAAAGGCCTTAAGGATCTTTTAAGCAGTTTTAATACCGCACTATCCTTCCTTGTATCTATTTCGGAGGTAGTAAGCGGATTAATTATATGTTTATAATATTTTAAAGGAAATTTTAAAATTTTGTGTGTGTAATGAAGTATGTGAGTAAAAACTTCACTGTCACTGTTATAGCCTATATACCCGTCAATTTTGCGGCCGGTAAGATATTCCCTTATCGGAACAAAAGCCGTATTTTCACCATTTGTCATTGTTGAATATCCTTGAATAAAGAACGGATGACATGCATAAAGACAGATGGCATAATTAGTGTTTTGTCTGCCCTGAGCAAGTACTATTTTTGCTTGTAAAGGTTTTACGTCAAGCCCAAAAAATTCTCCGACTTCAAGCGGATCCCCGACTTCTTTAAGTGTAATTACATCAGGCCAGAATGAAAAAGCCAGAATGGATTCATCTTCTTCACCAATTTTTTTAAGTTCAAGTCTTGTTTTAAGCAGGAGATTATCTTTTTCAGCTTGAGGAAGTTCTTTGTTCTTACCTGCATAATCATATGCTCTTATAATATAGTGGTCCCGTTTTACAATTTCGCTTCCCGGTTTATGATTTATTTTAGGAGTCCAGGTGAATTTTTGCTCAAAACCCATATGTCTCATGAAATTTTCGAGCACAGCTAATTTGTTGTCATTACATATTGCCGAAAGAATAGGCAGTTCCTTCTTGTCCTCAAATTCACCCCCGAGATTTTTTAATACCAATCCGAGTCCTGAGCCGTCATGCCCTTCTTTCATGGTATTGAGAGCCAGTATATTCTCCATCGGGCTGAAATATTCATTTGAAATAATTGCCGCTAATCTGCACATAATATTATTTTCCTATTTTAGGTGTTTAGACTGAAGGCTGAAGGATATTAGCTATAAGGATTTGTACCCAAAAGCCTCACACCTTCAGTCTATCCACCTGAATATGTACTATTAAATCATAAAAAATACTCAAAAGCAAGTATTACAATAAAAAAAAAGTATTATATGATATTTTTATATTTTTTCAAGAAAAAAATAGCATTAAATTTGAGAAAATAGAAAATCATTGACAATAAAGGATTTTTTTGTTTATAGTATTAGTATGTATAATAAAAAATGGGTATTTTTTCCTCAAAATGAGGATTCAATTCAATATTTATCACAAGAACTTGCTATAAGTAAAATTTCTTCTCAGCTTTTGCTCAATAGAGGTATTAAAAGTCCGGCAGAAGCAAATTTGTTTTTTGAGTTTGAGCTTGAATCAATTTCTTCTCCATTTCTTTTAAAAGATATGGCAAAAGCTCTTAAATTAATTTATAAAAAAATAGATCAAAAGGGAAAAATTTTTATTTATGGTGATTATGATGTTGATGGAATAACGAGTGTAGGTGTTTTATATAAAACGCTTTCCTTCTTTTATAAAAATATTAATTTTTATATACCCGACAGGGTTAGGGAAGGTTACGGGCTGAATTTTGAGGCACTAAACAGGATAAAAGAATTGGGTGGAAATCTTTTTAATTATTAACATAAAAATTGATAAAATATGCCAAGAAGATAGGGCTGGATATTATTGTTACTGATCATCATTTACCGGGGGATGTGCTTCCAATGGCAGATGCTCTTATAAATCCGCAGCAAAAAGATTGCCCTTATCCTTTTAAGGAACTTGCGGGTGTGGGAGTTGCTTATCAACTGGCTCGTGCTTTAATACAGGTGTTCCCGCCTGTTAAAGATTTAGATGAAAAAGAATTGCTTGCATTTGTTGCACTGGGCACTATCGCTGATATTGTTCCTCTTCTCGGTGAAAATCGTGTTTTGGTAAAACACGGGCTGGATGCTTTTTTAAATACATCTAATTCAGGTTTGCAGAGTCTGATGAAAGTTTCCGGTTTATCTGAAAAGGAAATAAATTCCGAACATGTAAGTTTTTGGCTTGCACCGCGATTAAACGCCACAGGACGTATGGCGGATGCCTATTTATCTCTGGAACTTCTTCTTACTAAAGATGAAAAACGCGCAGAGGAAATCGCATTGGAACTTAACAGAGTAAACAGCGAAAGGCAGAAATTACTGGAGCAAACATTATCTGAGGCGGTACATCTGGTAGAAAAATATATAGATCTAAAAAATGAACGTTTAATTGTGCTTGCATGGCCAAACTGGCATCCCGGTATAATAGGGCTTGTAGCTTCCAAGCTTGCGGAGAAGTATTCGCGTCCGGCGATTGTTATTGCTCTTGAAGGAGATATAGGAAGAGGTTCGGGCAGAAGTGTTAAAAATGTAGATCTTTATAAGATAATTTCAAAATGTGAGCATCTTCTGACAAAATTGGGAGGGCATCATCACGCAGTAGGTCTTACTATAGAGAAGAAAAATATTAAAAATTTAAGGAAAGAGATTAATGATATATTAATAAATAGTCTTAAATGGGAAGATCTCCAGCCGGAGATAGATATTGATTCTATTGTCACTATAGATCAAATCAATATGAATTTAATCAGCGAAATTAATAAATTTGTTCCTTTTGGAGAGGGAAATCCCCGTCCGGTTTTTGCTTTAAAAGGAGCAGATGTATATTCACATCCAAGGGTTTTAAAAAACAAACACCTGAAATTTCAGATAACTAAAGATAGTGTTATCTTAAATGCTATTGGATTTAATCAGGCTGATAAGATTTCTCTGCTTCAGAATAAATCAATAGATATTGTTTTTAATCTGGATATTAACAACTGGCAGGGACATGAATCAATAAATTTACAGATAAAGGAAATCGGGGATGGAAAAATTTTGAACACTAATAATGCCGCTAAATAAATTTACTGTCCCTACCGAAAATATTATATATAATTAATCTTAGATATGGTGTTTATGCAGAAAGCTGAACTGGCTGAAATTTTAATAGGTACTAATAGACAGGCGCATCACAATTATTTTATTATTGAGAAATTTGAAGCCGGAATTGTGCTAAAAGGAACAGAAGTAAAGTCCCTGCGCGAAGGGAACTCAAATCTTAAAGATAGTTTTGCGCTTGTAACAAACGGGGATATTTTTTTGCATAATGTTCATATTTCCCCTTATAAAAACGGGAATCGCTATAATCATGAACCGCTGCGGACAAGAAAATTACTTTTACACAGAAAAGAGATAGAAAGATTGATAGGAAAAACAAGAGAAAAAGGGCTTACCTTAATTCCTTTAAAAATGTATTTTAATAAAAAAGGAATTGCTAAAGTAGAAATAGGGTTGTGTAAAGGTAAAAAATTGTTTGATAAACGTGAAACATTGAAGCGCAGGGAAACAGACCGTGAAATAGAACGCGCCTATAAAAATAGATAAACTTAAATAGATATTCAGGTGGATAGACTGAAGGTAGAAGGCTTTTAGGTGGAAATATTATGGAACAATTTATAATAGATGTTAAAAAGAGAAGCAATATTATTATATATGTAATATTTATGATTTTAGCTTTTGTAACTTTAACAAAAGCATATGAAATCACTATCTCTATAGACGAGGGGCATTTTATTGATCATGCCGAAATAGAGGAATATGATAATAAGGAATATATTTCCATTGATGATGTGGTACGTGTTTTTAGAATGGTAAAATACTGGCATCCAAATAATCAGAAATTAGTTTTGGAATATGAAAAATATAGTATAGAAATGATTATAGATAATACTCAAATTATAGTTGAAAAAGACAATAATAAGAAGATCATTGAAATTAATGATCCCCCTTTGATTATTAATGGTAAAATAATGGTCCCCATGACTTTTGTTTATAATAATATTGCATCAATGGCAGGGAAGAAAATATTATGGGATCAAAAAACCAAAACCCTTAAAGTTAATAAATTTGTTTATAATATTACAAATTTACGAGCTCAAACCTATAAAAATTTTACCAGAATAGCAATTGATATTGCTAAAGAAATGGAGTACCGTATAGAAAAACAAATATCTACGCGTTTATCTGTTATTATCCCGGGAGGGATAGCGGATACTCTAAAGTGCAAATCCGAAATAAATGACGCATTGATTAAAGAAATAATATCTTTTCAGAATAAAGATGATGCTGTAATTTATATTGATTTTAAAGATAAAGCTTCAACTTATAAGTCATTTCTTCTGACTAATCCATATAGAATTGTTATTGATATATCAGGCGGTGAAGGCATAAAAGTTAAAAATGAGAAATATGAAACCACACTTCCTGTTGTGAAAGCTAAAGATTTTAATACAACTTCGATTCAGGTAAAAGAAGTGAAAGAAGTAAAAGAAGAAAAGCAGAAAATAAGTTCTATTTCCGGTGGCAAACAGGAAGAAACAAATAAAAAGATATCTATTATTGTACTTGACCCGGGACATGGAGGTAAAGACCCGGGCGCTATCGGCCCTTCAGGTTTAAAAGAAAAGGATGTGGTCCTTAAGATTGCAAAAGAATTAAAAAATCTTCTGGTAAAACATCTGGGGACCAGAGTTATTCTTACGCGTGAAGGTGATTATTTCGTTTCACTTGAAGGGAGGACGCATACTGCTAATTTTAATCATGCTGACCTTTTTATCAGTATTCATACAAATGCTTCTTTTAAAGCGCGTTCTCAGGGTTTTGAGGTATTTTATTTTGCCGCCGGTATGAATATAGACCCGTATGCTCTGGCTGTTGTAATGAAAGAAAACTCAGTTATGCAGATGGAGGAAAAAAAATCTCTGCAAATGAGCGATATCGATATTATTGTATATGATATACTTCAGACTGAATATGTAAAAGAAAGCAAGAATTTTGCCGCAATCGCCCAAAGAGCGCTTGACCAAAAATTGGATAACAGAAACAGGGGAATAAAACAGGGACCTTTTTTTGTTTTACGCAATGCCCGGATGCCGTCCGTATTGGTGGAAGCGAGTTTCATTACTAATCGCAAGGATGAAGAGAATTTAAAAAGCAATGAATATATCAGTAAAATAGCCAGAGCTCTATATGACAGTGTTATTAAATATAAAAAGGACGTAGAAAGATAGATAATTAGAAAAGGGAAATAAATGGATTTTGAAGAAATGATGAAAAATAAATTTACAATCTCAATAGTTATTATAATAATTATTGCAGGCGCTTTTGCGGTATATAAATTCATGACGAAACGCGATGAATCTAAAACAGATTCTTATCCTATTTATACAAAAAATGAAGAAATTATTAATATTACTTTGTATTTTGGTTCTGAAGACAGTGATGAATTTATAATAGAGTCAAGAGAGATTTATAAAACAAAACTTTCTGTAAATCAGGCGAAACAGGCAATTTTAAAATTAATAGAGGGCCCGAATAATGAAAATGCTTCTCCGGTTATTCCAAAGGATACAAAATTGCGTGAATTATATGTGGAAAATGGACATGCATATATTGATTTCAGCAAGGAAATAAGCGAGAATCATCCGGGCGGAAGCAAAGCAGAAAGTGCTACCATAGGCAGTATTGTAAATACTCTTATTAAGAATTTTTCTGATATTAAAGATGTGCAGATTTTAGTTGAGGGAAAAGTAATCGATACGCTTGCCGGACATATTGATATCAGACAGCCTTTTAAAGAAACTGCGGAAATAAAGAATAAGGATTAAATCCAGTGGAACTGGAGAGGAGTATGTCCAGCACTGTCAAACTTTTAGAAGAAACCATCGGTACTACCGGCCTGGATCATACAACATCTGGAGCAGATGCCCCTAACCAGAGTATGATACCCCCGCCCGCCGTAAAAGACGCAGTGGCAGGTGATGTCTGAGCCGTTATAAGGATGGTTAAACAATAAAATATAAGGTTGCTTTTTTAAATAGTGTAAATTTTGGTTTATATTCCAATTTTTACCTGCATATTTATTTTATTTACAATATCATCAGCAATTTCTATAATTTCTATTGGTGCTTTTATATCTTCACCAAGATACAACTGAATAGCAGCAATTAGAGGTTCCAAAATCATTGAACTGTGTGAATTTTTTAATATATCAAGTGACTGTTTCCCATAACCCTTTGCTGTGAGACCAATAAATAAATCGATAGCGCTATCTAAAGTTCCTTCAACATTTTTTGAATCTTCAAGATATTTTTTGGCAGGTTCAAGTGCTTCTTCCCATTTTCCTGATGCAGTTAAAATTGAAGCAAGACTATGTTGAGAAGAAGAGTTATCCGGATATATTTCAATTGCTTTACGATAGGCTTGTTCTGCTTCTTCACAACGTTTAAGGTTATGCAAAAATAAACCAAATTTTCTCCAGATTATTTCACGTTCTGATTTATGTTTGATAGTTCTTCCATGAATTTGTTCTGCTTCTCTAAATAGTTCAGACTTCCGTAAATCTTGTTCTAGTTTTTCGTAAAATTTACTTTGTTCTTCACTAGTTTTAAGCACTTTTAGTGTAAATAATATTACCTCATATGAATTTTCCCCAAAGTGTTCTAATAAACTATTAATTTTATTCGGATTTGATTCAATAAATTTACGATAAATTTGTTCTATTTTTTTATATATTCCTTCGATTAATATAGAATTAATGAGTTTACTATATCGAATATCCTCCTTAATCATTTTTTTTATTGAACATTTTAATTCATCTCTCATTGTAGAGTTCACAACCTTTAATTTATCTTTTAAAAAATTTATTAATGAATCTGGAATATCAGGTAAAATAAAAAATTTTGAAGCGGTTTCCTTAACTATTATGTTAGAATTACTAATTTGTTTAATAATGCTCTCATAAGCTGAAAAATGATCTATACGATATTCCGAAGGTAATTCACAAACTTCATTAGCAATATTTTTAGTTATATTGATGATGTCCTCATATTCATAAAAATTTATCATAAAATTAACAACTGCTTGAACCCGTTTTAAATTTCCTCCTCTGCGCCGCATTAAATAATAAATATTGTATAACCGCTCACTTAGTTGATACCATTTTTTTCCACCTTTTTGATCTTGCACAACAACCGCGCCACGAGCAACTAATCTATTTAGAATAGAGCTTGTTTTATTTATATTAATACGGGCATATTTTGAAATTTCTTTAGAAATGGCTGGATCCCAAATTTCTGCTAAAGCTAAATAAACTTTGCGTTCCTGGGGAGAAATATTATCCAAATGACTTTTAAAATACTCTGTATGGTCATCTACCAGTTGAATGAGTTTTTGCATTAATTCCTTAAAGGATAAATTTGCTCCGAAAGAAGAAATAATTGTTAGAAGTCTTGGATTCCCACCGGTAAGAATTTTAATCGGTCTTATGCGTTCATCATTCAGTTCTTCAGAAGTAATAGATTTCCATATTAATCTGCAATCATTATTATTCAATGGATTTAATTCATATTGTTTAAATAGTTCAAACATAGCTTTATTAGATTTTTCTATTTCATTAAACCTGCTTGTTGCTGTTGCCAGAAGCATTATACGTGGTTCATCCTGCAAAACATGACGGAGTTTCCATGCATCATCGTCTGATATCTGCTCTCCCAAAAGCATATTGAAATTTTCAACAATAAGCAGGATACGTTTTTTTTGCTCATCAGCAAAATCCAATAATCTATTTAAAGCGCGTTCATTTAAACGAAATTCATCCTGTTCTTTTGCTAATTCTTCATAAGTATCATTCCACTCTTTAGTCCCAATCTGCTGACTTAGATGAAAAACAGCCTCAAGCCAGAATTCTCCGGGAGAAGAGACTTGGTAACTTTCTTCAGCAAAAATAAGTGGATACCATTTATCTGATAATTTTTTATTATTCCTGGCTTCAACTGCTGCTCTCAATACAAGTGTTGTTTTCCCCGAACCTCTCGTTCCTATTATCATAAGATGTTGATTTGAATTTCCAGAATTTTCCTCTATTACTTTAATAATGCTATTTAATCCCGTATACCTTGCCACAAAAGATTCAATCAGTTCCTGCTCGCTTAAAAAAGAAGGATTGTATTTAATTATTCGTTTGTTTTTTATCATTATTTAATTCTCCGTTTAGCTGCCGGTATAAAATATGTACCAAAAGAACCTTTCCACCAATCCTGCAAAAGTTTAGAAATAAAAACATAACCTTTTTTTTCATGCTTTAAATACCCATCATGCTCAAGTAAACTCAAAACTTTTCTTAAAACTTCATCTTTGCCGCTTTCTATCTCATTACAATAAAAATCCATAGCTTCTTTACTCAAATATCCTGTCACTGCTGTTTCAGTAAGAATATCAAGAGTAAAAGGAAAAAGCTCTTTCCCTAGAACCATTTTTATTCTTTCTTCATAATGATTAAGTTCTGCATGACCTTTTGTGCTTAACATGCTTTCCTTATAAACTTTTTTTGCAATTTCTTTTGAGCAATGCATGCTGTTTAGCATAATACAATATTCATAAATAGAATCAAAATACAATTGTACATGATGCGGAATATTGCAACCCAATTTTTTTATCATTAATTCACATACACCTTCTTTAAAAATTATTCCATAATTGTTAGCTAACGCTTCAAGGCAACCAACAGCAATTTGCTCCTCCCATGGTTTAAGCTCAAAAGGTTTAAGTTGATTAATTGTGGCACTTAACCCTATTTGCCGAAGAATTGGTGCTAATCCAATTGAACCTGTAATAACCATTGAAACTTTATTTTTATAATCCAAACAATTTTGTCTAAGCCATGTCTCATTAATATATCTATCTGACGAATATTCCCGGGGGATATATTGTAATCATCATCTTTTAGCATGCGATTTTTCTCCAACATCAATACTTTCAATTTCTCTTTTTATTGTTTGAATAATATTAGGGAAAATACTAAAAATTTTTTTCCATAGTTTATCATATTTTCGCGCTGCGATTGTTAATTCTAATATTCTGGACAAATTTATTAAGAGTCTTGATATCGGTAAAACAAATATTGTTGTTCATGATATTGGCGGTCCTGTTGGAATATTGTGGGCAATTAGAAATATTGAGAAAGTTAATAAAATAGTTATACTTGATACAACTTTACATCCTGATTTATCGTTACTTATGAAAATATTGCTTTTTTTAGTTAAAATTCCTGGAATTAGAAATTTGATTGTAAGTCCTTCCGGTTTAGTTATGTGTATGAAAACAGGAGTATATAATAAAAAAGTTATGACAGAGGAAGTTTTATCTGCATATCAGGCACCATTTATTTCTTTAAATGACCGTCAGGTTCTTTTGAAAACATTGACTTCGTTAAATATTGAGGAGTTAAATGAAATAGTTGAAAATATTTCTAAAATTAATGTCCCGATAGCAATTATTTTCGGAGAAAAGGATTTTCTGCTTGCAAGTGATATGAAAAAAGTAAGGGACATGCTGCCAAATGCAGGATATACTATTTTACCAGACTGCGGGCATTTTTTGCAGGTAGACCAGCCGGAAAAATTAAGTAAGCTTATTGCGGAGTTTTTAGCATAGATTATTTTAGTCAAACATTCAGTCAGAGATAAGAAAAAGATGATTAAAATTAGTTTTGACAGGATTAAGCTGAAGGTTGAAGCAATGAGCAATGGGAAGGACAAGGTTACAAATGAAAATACTCTAACAAGTATTAGCTTAACCGGAACCGATCCTGACGGCGATACATTAACATATATCATAGTCTCATCAATTGTCAATTACATTGTAGTTTACGGGCTTGATAAATCAAGCCACTACAATACTAAATTTTCAAGATGGAAATTTTTTGCAGTTTCCTATCGAATGGTAAGTAGTTTTTGAATTTGTTCCAGTGTAAATACAGGGCCGTCCTTGCAGACATAATATTCGCCCATTGTGCAGTGTCCGCATTTTCCGGCACCGCACTTCATCATGCGTTCCATGGAAATAAATATTTTTTGCCCGTCTATTTTATGTTTTTTTAATTCTTCGAGCACATACGGAATCATAACAGGCGGTCCGCAAATAAAAGCAGATGTATTATCAGGATTTATTTTAAGTTTTGATAAAAGAGCGGCAACTGAACCTATGTTGCATTGCCACGATTTGTCTTTCGGGCAATCCACGGTGAGATGTAAATCAAGGTCTTTTTCTTTTGGCCAGTTTGCCAGGTCTTCTTTATAAACCAGATCTATATCTGTTCTTGCTCCATAACAAATTGTAAGCTTTTCATAATTTCCCCGGTGAGATAAAATGTATGTAATAAAAGATTTAAGAGGAGCAAGTCCGATTCCTCCGCCTATTATAAGGATATTATTTTTTTGTGATTTTTTTACCGGGAAACCGTTCCCGAACGGGCCTCGCATTCCGAGTAAAGCATCCTTTTTTAATTCAAATAACCGGCAGGTGATGGTTCCTGTTTTTTTTACGCTTATCGAAATTTTATTATTGCGGCAGGATACAACGCTGAACGGAGCCTCCCCGTAACCGAATATTGATAATTCTATAAGTTGTCCGGGAATGAATTTAAAATTTTTATAATCATTTTCATTTTCAAAACTAAATTCAAAGCTTTTAATTTCCGGAGTTTCTTCCTTTGAATTATCCAGTGTAATTAATTTCGGCAAATAAATATTATCCATAAATTTCCTCGTTCTATTAATAATTTATAATTTTTTTTGCAACTTCATACATGCCGATATGTCCGAAGCAAATATCGCATCTTCCGCATCCAACGCATCCGGGATAATTGAAATCTTTTATTGTGTATAAAAGTTTATGCAGGAATTTATGTCTCAATCTTTCCGCAAGTGATTTTCTGGGATTTGAGCCCCCTGCCATTTCTGTGAAACCGCGGTACGTGCAGGCATCCCATACTCTTACTCTATCGCCTGTATTATCAGAATAAGCTTTATCCACAACATTAAAACATGTGCATACCGGACATATATAAGTGCAGCTGCCGCAGTCCACACAATTTAGGGCGAGTGTCTCCCAGAAAGAAAATTCTATTTCTTTATTTTGAATCCTTTTGACTACAGTCGAAAAGTCTATGCCGCGATTTAATTTCCCTTCAGCCTGTAGAAATATTTCAAACTGTTCTTCTATTTCAGTTTTATAAATATTTTTGAAAAACCAGCGGTAATTTTTTATTAATTCTGCACCTTTTTGACTTCCTATTTCGATTAAATATTTATTTTCCATAGGAGTCAATTGTAAATCAAACCCTGATTTAAGATAGGGACCGCTTCTTGTTGATTCACAAAAAGAAGTATCGAATGGATTGGTGCATACTATATTAATAAGTGTAATATTTTCAAGTCTTGATTTGAAATAATTATCTATAGGCTGTCTTAAAAAAAAGTCGCTTAAAATTTTTATACTTTTAACGTCACAGGAATGTAATCCGAATAATATTTTTCCAAAATTTTCCGGTTTATATTCTTTTATGTTCTTCGATTCATAATTAAACAGATATTCTATTTGCGGAAAAAGGATATTTTTAGGTGACGGAAGCATCTGATTATAATTTATAATTACATCTTCAATTTTTTTTAAGGGCCCGAATAATATATCTTTCCCGCGTCCGGGTATAGGAGCTAATATTTCAAATTGCATTTGGAGCTTTCGGAGTAAAGGGAGTATATGATCGGCTTTAATAATATATCTATTTTCTGTATCCATTTGTTTTTTGCCTTTTTAAATTTTTTCCAGTCTCACTGCGCAAACTTTATATTCAGGTATTTTAGATTTTGGATCAAGAGCTGAGTTTGTAAGGAGATTAATAGTCTGATTAAATACATGCAGTGTTAAAAATACAACACCTTTTTTAATTGTATCCGTCACTTTAGCTTTAATTTTCACTTCTCCGCGGCGTGAAGTTATTTTCACAATATCCCCGTTTTTTATTTTTAATTTTTCAGCATCTTGAGGATTTATTTCAATATATTCATATTTACACTCTCGTTCGAGTGTACTCGATTTATATGTCATTGTTCCGGCATGCCAGTGATAATAACTTCGTCCTGTAGTTAGAATAAACGGATATTCATTATCAGGCACTTCAGCAGGAGGAGTAAATTCATCAGGTGTAAAATGTCCGCGCTCCCTTGTGAAATGGCCTTTATGCAGGAAAGGAGTTCCTTCATGATTTCTATCAAAACACGGCCATTGTAAGCCGAAATTATTCACAAGTCTGTCATGAAAAATACCGCCGTAAATAGGAGTGAGAAGTGCAATTTCCTCCAGTATTTCTTTAGGGGAAGAGTATTCCATTTTATACCCCATCCGCTCAGATAATTTAGAGATAATCTTCCAGTCAGGCCAATTATCACCGATTTCAGGAAGGGCTTTTTCCAGCCATTGAACTCTTCTCTCCGAATTCGTAAAAGTGCCTTCTTTTTCGGCAAAACTTGCACCCGGTAAAATCACATCCGCAAATTGAGCTGTTTCAGTTAAAAAGATATCCTGCACAACTAAAAAATCGAGATTTTCAAGTCCTCTTTTTATCATATTTAAATCAGGATGATTTACCGCCGGATTTTCACCTATAATATACATTGCTTTAAGTTTTTTTTCTCCCGAGAGTTCCATCATTTCAATTTCTGTCAGGCCAGGATTTTGCGGAAGGGAGACACCCCATGCCAGTTCAAATTTTTTTCTGGAAGTTTCATCCTCAACTTTTTGATATCCGGAATATACATTTGGAAGAGCTCCCATATCACAGGACCCCTGAACGTTATTTTGCCCGCGCAAAGGATTAAGACCGGTGCGCGGATATCCGACATGAGCTGTAAGCATAGATAGATCTGCCAGAGCAAGCACATTGTCCGTACCGGTTATATGCTGAGTTATTCCAACCGAATATATTATCATTGCACGTTTGGCGCGCGCATATATTCTTGACGCTTTTATTAAATCTTTAGCTGGAATACCGGTTATTTTTTCGACATATTCACTGCTAAATTTAGCTATGTGATTTACTAAAGCATTATAATTTTCAGTTCGAAGTTCAATAAATGTGCGGTCAGCGAGGCCCTCATCAACAATTATTTTCATCATACCGTTTATCCATGCAATATCAGTTCCGGGAAACTGCGCAAGGTGAATCTTTGCAAAGTTAGTCAGATACGTTTTTCGGGGATCAACAACAATAAGAACAGCTCCTTTTCGTGTGGCATTGATTATTCTTTCACCAATCATCGGGTGCTGTTCTGTTGTGTTGGAGCCTGTAACAAGAATTACATCCGCTTCTTCAATTTCATTAATGGAATTCGTCATTGCTCCAGATCCGAAAGCTGCTGACAGTCCCGCAACAGTTGAAGAATGGCATACCCGGGCGCAATTATCCACATTATTTGTACCCAAGACCGCGCGCGCAAATTTCATAGCTAAATAATTTTCTTCATTTGTACATTTAGAAGAACTTGTTTTAGTCTATACGGGGATGAAATCATCTCGGGAAGTCCCCATGCTTTAACACAAAGCTTGCCTCTTGAAACAGGATGATTTTTACTTGGAATTATTCCGATAACCTTATCTTTTTCCGTTTGAAGATAAAATCCGCATCCGCAAGCACAATAAGGACAAATAGTTAAAGCCTGATTCATTAATTTTTCCTTTAATTCATCCTGTAGAAAAATGAAAATTAAGCAAATAAATGTTATAATAAATATAGCACATAATATTTATAAAAACAAAGTTTTGATTTGCAAAAACAGATTCCTGTGGGTTGACATTGAAAAAATGGTTTGTTACAATGGTAATATAGTAATGATGAAGGGACGAAGGGACGAAGGACGAAAGGACGAAAGGACGAAGGACGAAAGGACGAAAGGACGAGGGACGAAGGGACGAAAGGACGAAAGGACGAGGGACGAAAGGACGAAGGGAC
>JACQWU010000113.1:15064-17273 GCA_016209155.1 Candidatus Desantisiibacteriota bacterium
AAAGGACGAAGGGACGAAAGAACGAAGGGACGAAAGGACGAAGGGACGAAAGGACGAAGGGACGAAAGGACGAAAGGACGAAGGGACGAAAGGACGAAGGGACGAAAGGACGAAGGGAGGAAAGGGATTTATGTATAATTTGAAGATTGTAACTGGGTTTGCTGCTGCGCATAATTTGAGAAATTATAAGGGTAAATGTGAAAATCTTCATGGGCATAATTGGAAAGTGGAAGTGGAGATGTCTTCACAAAAATTAAATAATATAGGGCTATCTATGGATTTTAAAGAGTTAAAATCCGGGACTGAATTTGTAATAGATGAGCTTGATCATCATTATCTAAATGAATTGCCTCCATTCAATGAAATAAATCCATCTTCGGAAAATATTGCGCAGTATATTTATGGCCGGTTAAAGAAAAAATTTGAGAAATATGAAGACATCCAAATTTATAAAGTTACTATCTGGGAATCCGACAGCGCTTGTGCCTCATATTATGAATAATTTAAGGATAGGAATGAATCATAACCTGCAATTTGAAATTTGAGATTGAAATTATATATAGGAGATAAAAATGAAATATTTATTTGTTAAAATTATTTTCATTGTTTCCTTATTGCAGATTATCGGTCAATATAACGGGATAGTATATTGTCAGTCAAAATACCATAATAGTAAGAAAAAAACAGAATTACAGGATAATATTCCTAAACCTGTGTCTGATTCAGGGGCTGAGCAGGCAAAGGATGAAGTTTTATCAACACAGGAAAACATGGGAAGTAAAGAATATTGGACAGGAATACTTTTTTATCCAAAGAGTAAACAGCCTCATGATACAGCATTTGAAGATAAAGCGTTTAAGATATTGGGGGATACTTTTTATAAAATAAAAAGAATAAAACTTTTTGGAGAATCAATTTTTCTTGATAAGCTTAAGGAATTGGGTATTTCGGAGAAATCCATAATCCTCTTTCCTGAAAATGTTGTAGGCGGATTAAAGGATGTACAGATAATAGTTGTTGTAATGTATATGAAGAATAATGATAATGTGATTTCAGTTGAAGTCAGGTTAATGAATATAGAAAAAGGTGATTTTTTTAAATTAAGTCCTGATAATTTTTCACCTGAAGAAGCAGATGTGAAGATTGCAAATATTGCCAATTCCCTTTCAGAAAAAATAGTAAAATTGATCGAGGATGATGCAAAAGCCTCAACGGGTGATTTAAATGTTTCAGCTGTTGAGTATTTTGAAAAGGGTAAATCATATAATGTTGCAAATCTTTATTTGCAGGCAAAAAAGGAACACAAGGGAAGAAAGTAATTTTTATTATTGCAAATAGCAGGTTTAGGGATGAAGAGCTGTTAATTCCAAAAGAAATTATTTCTCAAAGCGGAGCGACCGTGAGCATTGCTTCATCTTCACTTCTTACAGCAAAAGGCGTATTAGGCGCTCGAATTGAACCTGATCTTTTAATAGATAAATTAAACCCAAAAGATTTCGATGCTGTTATTTTTGTCGGAGGCGGCGGTGCAAGGGAATATTATAATAGTAAAGAAGCTCATAGAGTAGTTAACAGCACTATAAATGAAGGGAAGATTTTAGGGGCTATATGTATTGCTCCTGTTATCCTTGCAAATGCAGGTGTATTAAAAAATAAAAAAGCCACTGTTTTTCCAAGTGAGATAGATAATATAAAAAAAGTAAATGTAATATATACCGATGCTAATGTGGTAGTGGACGGGAATATAATTACCGCGCGCGGACCGGAAGCAGCCCGCGAGTTCGGGGAAGCAATAAGAGATAAACTGTATGACGGATAAATAAAAGGCGAATTGTAATTAGCCCGCTGCAATAAAAATGGAAGAAGAAGAAATGGAAGATGAACGCATAGTGGATAAACAGCTGCAAAAAGATGAAATTATTCAGGAGGGAATATTACGGCCTGCTAATTTCAATGAATTTATCGGCCAGCAGAAATTAAAAGATAATTTAAGTATCTTTATCGCGGCTGCGAAGATGAGACAGCAGTCTATTGATCATATTCTGTTTTATGGTCCTCCCGGACTCGGGAAAACCACTCTTGCTAATATAATTGCAAAGGAAATGGGGGTAAACATTAAAGTAACATCAGGCCCTGTCATGGAACGCGCGGGGGATATTGTTGCGATTATTACAAATCTGGAACCCGGAGATATACTTTTTATTGATGA
>JACQWU010000125.1:0-1793 GCA_016209155.1 Candidatus Desantisiibacteriota bacterium
ATTGATGACGATATGTATTTTGAAATAACATTTAAACTTTCTTTATCTTTTACCCTAAAAGTTTTTACAATCCTATAAGGAATTTTCCTGCCATATTCAGGAGATTCATCTCCATGTAATTGTACAATATCAAGCTTACAAAAATCCATAATCTCAAGCACATTTTCCAAAGCTTCATTTACAAAAACTCCAGTACATGTAATATATGGAGGAAGAACTTGTATTATTTTTTTAACTTCTATTGGAGTCATCTGCCGGGGGCTTTTAGAAAAAATAAAACCAAGCGCATCAGCACCCAGAGATACAGCATTCATAGCATCTACACGGTTAGTTATTCCGCAAATCTTAATTTTCACCATTTAATTTCTTTTCTAATTATGACAGATAGTGTCAAAACTTAACCATAAAGAATTTTATCTCACTTTTCCATTTTTTGTTTTTCATAAATCAATCTTAAACCTTGTAAAGTTAAATCAGGTACAAAAAAATCTATTGATGTATTTTCTTGTTTTATTAATTCAAGAAAACCTCCGGTAGCTATAACTGTTACTTTTTTTCCTCCCATTTCATTTTTCATTCTTTTGATGATTTCTTTTATCTGTCCGATATTACCGTAAAAAATACCTGATTGAATATTACTCACTGTATTCCGTCCGATTACACAAGAAGGTTTTAAAATTTCAACCTTAGGCAATCTGGCTGTATGGTCAAATAATGCCTGTGCTGAGATCCCTATTCCCGGAGCAATAGCTCCGCCCAGATATTCTGCTTTTTCAGTTAAATAATCAAAAGTAGTTGCAGTACCAAAATCAATTATAATTGCCGGTAGCTGATAATTTTCATTTACAGCAATAGCATTGACAATTCTATCAGCACCAACTTCAAAAGGATTATGATATTTTATAGCTATTTCTGTATTTATATCAGGAGTTACAATTAAAGGTTCTTTTTTAAAATATTCGTTACTCATATTTTCAATTGTTTTAGTAATAGCAGGTACAACACTTGAAATAACAACACCGCCAATTTTATCCGCTGTTATATTTTTAAGTCGCAGCAATTCCATTAATAACAAACCATATTCATCAGAAGTTTTATTAATATCAGTACATATTCTATATGAATTAATACATTTATCTTTTCTAAAAACACCTATAACTAAATTACTATTCCCTATATCAATAGCTAATAACATTGATACTCTCCTAAATCTCCTAATGTACCCTGCTTTTTAATAGCTAATTTATATCATATTTATCTGTCTTTTACAATTCAGGATTTAGCTCCAGAGAATATAAGATTCATACAATTTAAATATTTTAAAATGACAAAAAAATCTGTATCTTTTGGTTGGGGATTAGATTTTTAGCTGAAAACTAATTATCACGAATGCATCTTTTTTGGTTGCGGGGGTTGGATTTGAACCAACGACCTTTGGGTTATGAGCCCAACGAGCTACCAGACTGCTCCACCCCGCGGCATGTCACAAAATTTATCTCTGTTTACTTTATATATTTTATTACAATACAATACATTTTTTTTCTTGTCAATCATTTTCCTTATTAATTTTTTTATTTTTTTACTTGACAATACCATAATATTATTGTATACTTATAATAACATATAAAACTATATATATAGCATAATACCTTAATATTGTGATGGATCTAAAATTCCGATGTTGGAATTAGATGGAGTAAACTATGGATGTAATGACTGCTAAAATGCGTGCCTTTAAGTTTAAACAAAACAGATCTAAAAAGGATAAAAACCATACAGTTATTCCTTCTAAA
>JACQWU010000125.1:1804-6173 GCA_016209155.1 Candidatus Desantisiibacteriota bacterium
TCCTTCTAAAACAAACAATTTTTCGGAAAAAAAATATATTATCCCAACACAGTCTGAATCCAAAACCTGTGATTCAGACAAATTCTCAAATCCTATACCTGAAAATGCTCAAAAACAGGATGCTAAGCTCCATAATGTCAACGAAACGCCTAAAAGAGAATTAAAACAAAAAAATATTCAACTGCGTATTGACCAAATAAAAAGTCTAAGAGAATATACTTTTAAAAGCGGTGATTTAAATGGAGTTCAATTAAATGAGAGTCAGATCACTAGAGTTGCACTTGATCTTTTTTTCTGGTTAAAGATAGATCCTTCTGCTGTTGAAACAGAAGAAGAACTTTTAGCCCTGACTAAAAAAGATTTAAAAAAACATATATAGTCATAACAATATTATTATATTTATATATTATAATACATAAATATAATAATATTGTAGACTTTATAAACATTAAGCTCTATCCGGAACAATTTAGATTTTGATAATATTTATTTATTATGGGGGGATAAAATATGGATGAGATACTTTGTTTATGGATAAAATATAAAAAACAACCTGATTTAAAAACCAGAGAGCAATTAATAAAAAATTATTTAGGATTAGTAAAGTATGTAGTACGCCGTATTGAAATGTCTCTACCACCTGATATTCCAAACAGTGAAATAGACGATTTAATAAGTTGTGGAATAATAGGACTCATGGATGCCATCGAAAAATTTGACATCAAAAGAGGTATCCAATTTAAAACTTATGCAATGTCAAGAATAAAAGGAGCAATATTAGATGAATTACGTGCTATGGATTGGGCACCCAGGTCTATACGCAAAAAAGCTAGAATCGTTGAGGAAGCTTATTTAAGATTGGAAAACAAATTTCTAAGGCCTGCCGCTGATGAAGAAGTTGCCAAGTTTCTTAATATAAATATATCCGAGCTTCATGCATTACTAAACAAAGTTAGCCAAGGTTCTCTTATTTCGTTAGACCAGACATGGAGAATGAGAGAAAATGGACAAACCATGCAAATAATGGAAATAATAGAAGATGGAAAGAATGTAAATGCCGATAAAAAAATTGAAAGAAATGAAAATATTGAAATTCTATCTGAAGCTATAGAAAAATTACCTGAAAGAGAACGACTAGTAATAGCTCTTTATTATTTTGAAGAATTAAATTTAAAAGAAATCGGCCATATTTTAGAAATATCGGAATCACGTGTATCTCAAATGCATACGAAGGCTATTTTAAGATTAAAAACAAAATTAAATAAGGTTAGGAATGAAATTTTAGTTTAAATTTTCATCGAGATATGTATAATATAATTAAATAGGGAGTATAACATTAAAACACAAAAAAAATTAAAATATAATCCAGATATTGTTTGGCGAAATGAAATTGGAGATAATGAAATTATTTCATCAATTTCTAAGGGCGAAGATATATCTCAAAAAGGTACAACGGTTATTGTAATCTCTGATATGATACATGAATTAAATTTTATGGCTGGAAAGATATGGTTGCTTTGTGACGGAAATCATACGGAAGAAGATATTGTATCTGAACTATTAAAAATTTTTGATGTTGAAGAAGCAAAATTAAGACAAGATATAAATGAATTTATATCCAAACTAATTCATGATGGATGGTTATATTATGTTTAAAATTCCTCTATTTATTAATTGGAGTCTTTCTACTCGATGTAACTTTAACTGCCGGCATTGCTATTCCCGTCTGGAAACTAATGAAGAATTACCACTTGAAAAAAATAAAAAAATCATTAGTGCTCTTTCCAATATTAAAGTGCCCTTTATCAATTTTGGGGGTGGTGAACCACTTTTATTTTCTGATTTATTCGAAATTACTCGTTATTCTGTAGATAGGGGTTTGCATGTTTCGATGTCTTCCAATGGTTATTTAATAGATAAAAAAATAGCCGTAAAAATTAAAGAAACAGGGTTTTCAAAAGTTGAGATAAGTATTGATAGTCATATAGCTAATATACATTATACTTTCAGAAGTAAACAGGGTAGTTTTGAAAAAGCCTGCGAAGCGGTACAAAATCTAAACGAAGCAGGAATAACTACTGATATTTCCTCGGTTATCTGCCAAATAAATTATAAAAATTTTCATGATCTGGTTATGCTTGCGCAAAAGCTTGGTGCACGAAAAATATCTCTGCATAATTTTAAATGCAGCGGATTAGGATTCTGTAATCGAAGTGAGCTTGATCTTACAAAAGAACAGTGGAAAGAATTTTATAAACAGGCATTAAAAATTAAACACAAAGAAAAAAATATAATAATTTCGTTAGATGATCCTATCATTAATTCTTTAGAAGAATATACGAGCTTTAAAGACAACAAAAATCCGGTGGAAAAAGGGAGTATATGCGGAAAGTTATCTCTTGCAATTAAACCAAACGGAGATGTTACTCCATGCGGATTCTTGCCCCTTGTGATTGGAAATATTTTAATAGATGATATTCTTTCTTTGTGGCAAAATTCACCTGTCCTTAATTCAATGCGCAATAAAAAACCAAAAGACAAATGTCAGAGCTGTAATTTTTATTCTGAATGTGTCGGAGGCTGTTCTTCACGTGCTTTTGCACTTACCGGAGATATTAATTCTCCTGATCCTCATTGCTGGATAGACTGATTAAATCTTTTTAAATACATTGACAATAAATACCTATATGCAATATTATATTATTTATATGATATGCAAATACTTGAAAGGGGTTGTTTCCTATTTCTGAACTGAGAAAAGATATAATTATGGATCACTGGGTGATAATTGATACAGAAACCAGCCGCCATTCTGTAGTTTTTGGGGAATCAATAATAAATAAAAACAATATTATAGAATGTCCTTTATGCCCGGGGAAAGAGAATCTCACACTATCTGAAATTTTAGCATATAGACCTGACAATAGTAAAAAAAATACTCCGGGATGGATAAAACGTATTATTCCAAACAGCATTCCTTCGGTACGAATTGAAGGAGAATTTAAAAAAAGTGGTATTGGGATGTATGATATGATGACAGGAATTGGAGCACATGAAATAATAATTGAGACTCCTCATCATGATCTGGACATTCAGGACCAGGATCTTAAAACAATTGAAAATACCATTTGGGCATATAGAGACCGTATAATTGATTTAAAAAATGATCGAAGGCTTAAATATATATTAATATTTAAAAATCGCGGATTTGTTGCAGGTGCTACCATGGATCATCCGCATTCTCAATTAATAGCAACACCTATAATACCTAAACGGATAGATGAAGAATTATCAAATGCATTACGTTACTATAAATATAAAGAAAGATGCGTTTTCTGCGACATAATTCAGCAGGAATTACAATATAAGGAGCGTATAATCATTGAGAATCCTTTATTTATAAGTTTTAGCCCATTTGCCTCTATCTCTCCCTTTGAGAGCTGGATATTACCACTTAAACATAATTCCAATTTTGAAGATATATCAGCAAATGAAGTTATTGAACTGGCAAAAATATTAAAAGATACTTTAAGACGCATATCGATTGCTCTTAATAAGCCGGCTTATAATTATATTTTACATACTGCACCTGCAAATGCACATGGGATGGAATATTACCACTGGCACATAGAAATTATTCCTAAAATGGCAAAACTCACAAGCTTTGAATGGGATACCGGATTATATGTTAACCCAACTTCTCCTGAAGACAGTTCACGATATTTGAGAAGTATCTAAAAAAAATATTTGGAGTAAAACATGAAATGCCCTGTTTGCAAAATTATTCAAGATGATAAATTATCGCAATGTGAAAATTGCGGATTAATTTTTAGTAAATATAATAATCTGAATTTATCAGTAAATCAAAAAATAATAAATATGGCTAAACAGTTTTTAAAATTCAGCATAAAATTACTTTTATTTTTAATTCTGCTTTCATTTATATGGATATATATCCATCGTCCATTAAATTTTTTATCTATCTATAAAAAAGAATATCCAAACATATCTGTTGCACCGCTGGGCAAAGAAATTGAAAACCTTGATTACGCATATATCTCAGGACGTATATTTTTGAAAATATACAATTCTACTCTTATTCCATTGAAAAAAGTTATTATCAGCTTTGAAAATTCAAATGAAAAAAGAGAAATCATGTCACATAATGATGGTTTTTATGAAATAAGCCTAAAACAGGATACATATATGGTCACCGTATTTTATCCGGAAAATAACATGAAAATCCGAGAGAAAATTGATTTAAGAAAAGTCGGCAGATTAAACAATAAGAATTTTGTTTTAGCTGAATAATGTATCAAAAATTATCTTTTCATTTTTTTTTCAATAGTCAGAATTATTTCTTTTTTAT
>JACQWU010000126.1:0-2442 GCA_016209155.1 Candidatus Desantisiibacteriota bacterium
TGGTATTTATTTTATTCCAAAAACAAAAAAAAGAGGAAAAAGATGAATTTTTCTGGATCTATATCGGTCTTTTAGGGATGAATATAGTTAATGGATTTCATGCTGTCAGTTCAGAGGGGTATGGATTCCTCTTTCTTGCTTATGTCGCAAGCATGATAGGCAGCTTTGGTTTTATACTCAGTTGGTTCTCCTTCCCAAACAAACATATTTTAATTAAGAAGTGGATTATATATGGAATGGTAGTAATTTCAGTATTATTCGGGATATTAGTGCTTTTGTATCAAAATATATTCCCGGTGATGATACAAAATAATAAATATTCTTCAACAGCTATAATATATAATTCTATCGCAAGTTTGCTTTATTTTATATCAGCAATTTTTTTATTAATCAAAGGATTTCGCTTAAATTTTATTAAAGCAGAATATCGTATTTTTTGTTTTATGTCTCTTTTGTTTGGCCTTGATGCAATTTCTCTTAATAAATCATTACCATGGGATGATATATGGTGGTTTTGGAGCTTTAAGCAAGTATTGTCATATCTTTTTTTACTAGGATATTTAGCTCGTAAATATCTACTTTCGATACATGAAGCAGAAGAAAAATATCGCACTATGATTGAATATTCAAATGATTTAATCTGGGAATTAAATAGAGATGGAAATATTATATATATTAATAAAAAAGCTGAGGATATGGGCGGTTATAAGTCAAAAGATATTGAAGGAAAATATTTTGGATTAACAATAGTCCCTGATGACCTGAATAGAGTTGAAAAAATTTTTATTGATACTTTAACCGGAAAACCTAATAATTATGAGGCTAAGATATGCGTAAAAGACAGCAAAATTCATGTTCTATCTATAAATACCGCTCCTATATATGAAGATGGAGAGATTACCGGTACGGTGAGTTTTGGCCGCGATATCACCGAGCAAAAAAATACTGAAAATGAATTATGGGAAACGCATGGTTATTTAGAAAAACTGTTTAGTTACGCAAATGTTCCAATTGTTGTATGGGATACCAATTCCAATATTACAAGGTTTAACCATGCTTTCGAGCATCTTACAGGTTACAAAACTGAAGAAGTTATCGGAAAAAAATTAGAAATGCTTTTCCCTGATTCAAGTGTAAATGAAACACTGGAAAAAATTAAGTTTATTTTAACCGGGAATTATTGGGAGACGGTTGAAATCCCAATTTTATGCAAAAATAGGGATATAAAAATAGCCTTATGGAATTCTTATAATATTTATGCGAAAGATGCCAAAACTCTGGTTGCGATAATTGCACAGGGACAGGCTATTACTGAACGTAAAAAAATTGAGGAAGAAATAAAAAAAGCTTTATATAAAATAAAAAAATCTTTAAATGATACAGTTCATGCTTTAACTTATATATCTGAAAAAAGAGATCCTTTTACAGCAGGGCATCAGATTCGTGTTTCAAAAATAGCATGCAGAATAGCCAAAGATCTAAATCTAAGTGAAGAGCAAATTGATGGGATTAAAATAGCAGGGCTTCTTCATGATATCGGGAAAATCAGCATACCTTCTGAAATTCTTACTAAACCCGGGCTATTGAATAATATTGAAATCAAACTTATTAGAACACATTCAAAAGCAGGATTTGATATATTGAAAGAAATAGATTTCCCATGGCCTGTTGCAAAAATCGTATTACAGCATCATGAAAGATTTAACGGGTCAGGTTATCCAGACGGTCTTAAAGGTGTGGAAATCATTCCGGAAGCAAAAATTTTAGCTATTGCTGATGTAATTGAAGCTATGTCTGCCCACCGTCCATACAGACCCGCATTCAGCATAATTAATGCTCTGGAGGAAATCTCAAAGGAGAAGGGTGTTCTTTATGACCCGGTGGCAGCAGATGCATGCCTGAAACTTTTTTATGAAAAAGGATTTAAGATTGAATGAATATTAAGCGGTATAAATATTTTCAAAATAACTGCCAAAATCATGAGTATAAATATTAAAATCCATACCCTCTTTTTTTGCGCTTAATTCAATTTGATTTCTTATTTCCTCCCATACTTTATAATAAAATATTTTATCTTCTGACATTTTTTTATATTTTTCCATGATTGAAATATCAGCTTCTCCGATTTTACTGATTATTTCATTGATATTTTTAAGTCTAAAATTAAGCCCTTCAAATTCGATTGATTGAGCATTTTTCAATTTTGAAAATATATCATCAAAATTTGATATCCATGGAAGTAAAGGCGAAAAATAAGGAATAACAGGTATTTTTTCATTAATAAGCGAATTTACAGTTTTAATCCTTAAATCAAACATCGGACTTTTAGGCTCAATCTCATCCTTAAAATTTTGTGAAAAGTCATTAACGGTAAAATAAATTTTTTTACAAAATCCGCCTTTTAAAAGATCAATGTAATCTAATATTAAAGGAGACCTGGTA
>JACQWU010000126.1:2549-17131 GCA_016209155.1 Candidatus Desantisiibacteriota bacterium
ACCCTATTTGCCTTAAGTTCCTTCTCGAGCAATAATGGAGCATTAATCCTTACATCAAGAAATGTTCCCCATGCTTTACCTTTTTTGCTCATAATCCTGTTTGATTTTACATAACAATAAAGACATGAATATTCGCATCCCATATAAGGATTAATCACATATTCACCAAGATTAATACTGGTAGGATTTAATATTCTCTGAATTTCAACTTCATTTATCTCAAACATTTTAATTCCCTGCCTTTTCAACTAAATTTTCCTAAAAAGCAATTTTATAGCATATTCAATTTTGTAAATCAAATCTTTATCCATGTATTCAAATTATTTCTTTAATTTTATTGAAATTTCTGTTATATTTCAAATGTCCAATTACCTATAAATATATTACCTTTAATATTTTTATGAATAAATTCCGAATATGAATAAGTGTTTTGATAATAATATGGAATTTAATAAATATGATCAATAAAAAAGATATGTCCGAAAGAGATATTTGTACAAAATATATAACCCCTGCACTTCTGAAAGCAGGCTGGGATATACAGCTGCAAATAATGGAAGAGGTTAATCTTACAAAAGGGCGAGTTATTGTTCGCGGCAATCTTCATACTCGCGCAAAAAATAAACGCGCTGATTATATTCTTTATTACAAACCAAATATTCCAATCGCAATAATCGAAGCAAAAGACAATAATCATACAGTTGGTGATGGGATGCAGCAGGCGCTAAGTTACGCGGAAATATGTGATGTTCCTTTTGTGTTTTCATCAAATGGCGATGCATTCCTATTTCACAATAAATTAGCAAAAGACGGTAAAATTGAAAAAGAAGTTACTTTAGATAAATTTCCATCTCCTCTTGAATTATGGCAACAATATTGTGAATCAAAAAGAATTGATAAAACTCAAGAGGCAATTATAACTCAGGATTATTATGTTGATGGCAGCGGTAAAGCTCCAAGATATTACTACACTGCATTTCAAATTATATGGCGCTTATGGAAATCTAAAGCACGCAAGAGAATACTGTTTTTAGTTGATAGAAATATTCTGGCAGATCAGACCAAGACAAACGACTTTAAACCATTTGGTTCTGTTATGACAAAAATCAAAAAACGTCAGGCAGATAAATCATACGAAATTTACCTCTCACTATATCAGGCAGTAACAGGTACTGAAGAAGAGCAAAACATATATAAACAATTTTCTCCTGATTTCTTTGATCTGGTAATAATCGATGAATGCCACCGTGGAAGCGCGAAAGAGGATTCAAACTGGAGAGCTATTTTAGAATATTTCACATCAGCTACGCAAATTGGCTTAACAGCAACCCCAAAAGAGACAAAGGAAGTATCAAATATTCATTACTTTGGAGATCCACTTTACACTTACTCTTTAAAACAGGGAATAGAAGATGGCTTTCTTGCTCCTTATAAAGTAGTGAGAATTGATATTGATAAAGATCTGGCAGGCTGGCGTCCTGAAAAAGGGAAAAGAGATAAATATGGCAATGAGATTGAAGATAGAATTTATAATCAGAGTGATTTAGATAAAAAACTAATACTCGAAAAAAGAACAGAACTGGTAGCGCAAAAAATATCAGAATTTTTAAAAGCAACAAACCGCTATGATAAAACCATTGTTTTCTGTGAGAATATTGATCATGCTGAAAGGATGCGTCAGGCACTTGTTAATGAAAATTTTGATTTAGCAGCTGAAAATGATAAATATGTTATGCGCATAACAGGAGATAATGAAGAAGGAAAAGCAGAGCTGGATAATTTTATTAATCCGGAATCAATATATCCTGTGATTGCCACAACATCAAAATTAATGTCAACAGGAGTTGATGCTCAAACATGTAAGCTGATAGTTCTTGATCAAACAATTCAATCTATGACAGAGTTTAAACAGATAATAGGACGCGGTACAAGAATAAATGAAGATTATGATAAATTCTACTTCACAATAATGGATTTTAAAAAAGCAACAGAACTTTTTGCTGATCCGGATTTTGACGGAGATCCGGTACAGATTCACAATCCAGGTCCGGATGATCCTCCAGTACCTCCTGATGATATTACAGATGATCCGCCAGAGGATTCACCAGAACCAACGATAATTGATATATTTCCTAATGGAGGAGATGAACCACCCGGTGTAATTTATAGATTTGTAGTTGATGATGTCCCTGTTAAAGTTATTGCTGAAAGAGTGCAATATTACGGTAAAGACGGCAGACTCATGACCGAATCGCTTAAAGACTATACAAAAAATACAATCACAAAAGAGTTTAAATCCTTAAATGATTTTTTAAAATACTGGTCTGACGCGGAAAAAAAAGATGCAATAATACATGAGCTGGAATCACATGGAATTTTTTTTGAAGCATTAAAAGAAGAAGTTGGAAAAGACTATGACCCATTTGATATGATTTGTCATATTGCATGGGGACAACCACCTCTAACTCGCAGGGAACGGGCAAACAATGTAAAAAAACGCGATAGTTTTACAAAGTACGGAGTCATAGCAAAAAAAGTTTTAGATGCATTGCTTGATAAATATGCCGACCAGGGAATAAAACATATAGAAGGTTTTAATGTTTTAACCATCCAACCTCTTTCAGCAATTGGAACACCAAAAGAAATTGTAGATGCTTTTGGAGGTAAAGACAATTACGTTACCGCAGTACACGAACTGGAGCAGGAACTATACAGAATAAGCGCTTAATCGAAAATCGGAGAAAAAATAAATGTCAATAACTACCCTTATAAAAATGATACAGGACATAATGCGTAAAGACGTTGGTGTTGATGGTGACGCACAGCGTATAAGTCAGATAGGATGGATGCTCTTTCTTAAAATATTTGACGACAAAGAAAAAGAATGGGAAATAACAATTCCGGATTATAAATCTCCAATCCCAAGCCGATTTCAATGGTCAAACTGGGCAAGAAATCCTGAGGGAATGACAGGTGAAGAACTTATAGAATTTATTAATATTGAGCTTTTCCCAAAATTAAAAACTTTAGCAACAAAAGCAGGTTCTGACGAACGCGCGCGAGTTGTTGGCGCAGTGTTTGAAGATGGATACAACTACATGAAATCAGGAACACTGCTAAGGCAAGTAGTAAATATCATACAAGAAGATCTGGATTTTAATTCATCCACAGACAGACACATGTTTAATGATATTTACGAAAAAATTCTTAAAGACTTACAATCAGCGGGTAATGCCGGAGAATACTACACACCAAGAGCAGTAACACAATTTATGGTTGAAATGATAAATCCGCGATTGGGTGAAAAAGTGCTTGATCCGGCCTGCGGAACAGGTGGATTTTTAGCGAATACAATAGAACATTTAAGAAAACAGGTTAAAAATAAAGAACACGAGAAACAGTTGCAAGACTCAATAAATGGAGTAGAGAAAAAACCCTTGCCTCATTTATTGGCAACAACAAACATGCTTCTGCATGGTATTGAAGTACCATCAAAAATAAGACATGATAATACACTCGCAAAGCCATTAATATCTTATGGCCCGGAAGACCGTGTTCATTGTATTATAACAAATCCTACATTTGGCGGAATGGAAGAAGATGGAGTAGAATCAAATTTTCCAAAAAGCTTTCAAACTCGTGAAACAGCAGATTTATTTTTAGTGCTTATAATACATCTTTTAAAACCAAACGGCAAAGCAGGAATAGTTCTGCCTGATGGAACACTGTTTGGTGAAGGAATTAAAACCCGTATAAAAGAAAAACTTTTGGAAGAATGCAATTTGCACACAATTGTCCGTTTGCCAAACGGTGTTTTTAGCCCGTATACTGGAATAAAAACAAACCTGCTTTTTTTTACCAAAGGCGAAAAAACAAAAAATATCTGGTACTACGAACATCCATATCCGGAAGGATGCAAATCATACAATAAAACAAAACCAATGAGCATAGAAGAATTTGAGCCGGAAAAAAAATGGTGGAAAAAAAGAGCAGAAAATGAACAAGCATGGAAAGTCTCAATAGAACAAATAAAAGCAAACAACTATAATCTGGATATAAAAAATCCAAATACTCAAGCTGAAGTTCATGCCGATCCCAAAGACATACTTAAAGACTATAACCTCCTTTCAAAAGAGATAGAACAAATTAGAAACAAACTGAAAAAAGAGTTGTCCACTGCTTGGGAGAAAGTAAATAATGAATTTTTTATTTGATAACTTTGAAGCTTTGATCGACGCTCCTAATGGAATAAAAAAAATTAAAGAGATGATACTGCAACTTGCAGTGCAGGGGAAGCTTGTAGATTTTTGGAAAAAACAAAAAAAAATAACGAGCAATTATATAAAGAGGGGAAACTTAAAAAACAGAAAGAATTTGAAGTAGTTAAAAATGAAGAAATCCCTTATGAAATCCCACAAGGCTGGATTTGGGATAGAATTGGTAACACTGGAATAATATTTAATGGTGATAGTTTAAACTCAAAACAGAAAGAATGTTACAGCAATTGTAAAAATGGATTACCCTATATTTCAACAAAACATGTTGGATACGGTTCTAAAATTACTAACTATAAAGTGGAAATGAAGATACCATATGATGAACCAAAATTTAGAATCGCACATAGTAATTCTGTTTTAATTTGTTCCGAAGGTGGTAGTGCTGGTAAAAAAATAGGTCTCATTGATAGAGATATTTGTTTCGGGAATAAGCTTTATGCAAATGAAACATTCTTGGGAATAACACCTAATTATATATACTATTTCTATCAAACTCCTTTTTTCTTTTATGAATTTAAAAAAAGGATGACTGGTATCATTGGTGGTATTTCAATAAATAGTTTCATAAATATTCCTATACCTATTCCTCCTACATTAGAACAAAAACGTATTGTTGCCAAAGTTGACGAGCTTATGGCTCTTTGTGATGAGCTGGAAAAAAAGAAGGAAAAACAAAATAAAAAACGCATATCATTAAATAATGCATCATTAGATAAGCTGCTTAAATCAACTAAACAATCAGATTTTAATTATAATTTTAAAATCATTACTGACAATTTCGATATAATTTATAACACCCCTGAAAACGTAAAAAACTTAAAACAGGCAATTCTTCAACTTGCAGTACAAGGCAAACTCGTCCCTCAAGACCCAAACGACGAACCTGCAAGTGTACTTTTGAAAAAAATAAAGAATGAGAAAGAAAAATTAATTAAAGAAGGAAAAATAAAAAAACAAGAACCTCTACCGGAAATAACAGAACAAGAAAAACCTTTTGAATTGCCAAAGGGGTGGGAGTGCTGCAGACTTGGGAATGTTACTAATTATGCATTAACCCAAAAAATAGAACCATCAAGCCTTAAATCTGAAATATGGGTTTTAGAACTTGAAGATATAGAAAAAGAAACTTCCAGAATTATTAAAAAAATGAGATTTGCAGAAAGACAATCTAAAAGTACTAAAAATGTATTTAATACTGGTGATGTCATATACGGTAAGTTACGTCCATATTTAGACAAGGTTATTATTGCAGACGAACCAGGAGTGTGTACAACGGAAATGATACCAGTTAATGGATATGGTTTTATATCACCACAATATCTTAGGTGGTTCTTAAAATCTCCATATTTCATAGAATATGCAAACTCTTCAACACACGGAATGAAAATGCCAAGATTGGGAACCGATAGAGCTTTAAATTCAATTTGTACTTTACCTCCTCTCAACGAACAAAAACGCATTGTTGCCAAAGTTGACGAACTTATGGCTCTTTGTGACAATCTAGAAAATAAATTAACATCCATCAGTCACAAAAGTGAGAAAATGATAAACGCAATAGCAAATAAGATAGGGTATAAATGAATATCGAAGCATAATTGGATAGTTTTAAGAAATTTATGGGAATTATTAATAATAATTAAGTTGTTTCTCATAGAAGGTAATAAAAAATGGAACTAAAAGATTATAAAAGTGTTGTTAATTATTTAAATAGTAAAAAACGAGAAAAGCATCTTTTGTTGGGTAATGGTTTTAGTATGTCTTATGATAGGACTATCTTTTCTTACAATGCATTGAGTGACTTTCTAAACCAGTCAGAGGATAAGTTACTTAAAAAACTATTTAGTATAATCAATACGCGTAATTTTGAGTTGATAATGAAACAGCTGGATGTTTTTTATGAATTAGCAAAAGAGTTTTCAAAAGATAAGAATTTCGCAAAAAATGTAATAATCGCAAGAGATTCCTTAAAAACAAAACTTATTGATGCGATAACCACATTACATCCAGAGCATGTTTTTAAAATTCCTGAAGAAAAGAGTCTCAAATGTGCTGATTTTCTTAATGAATATCTTGGCTCTGGAGGACATGTATTTTCGACTAATTATGATTTGTTATTGTATTGGGTGCTTATGAAAAACAAAGAACGGTTAACCAACATTGAAGATGGTTTTGGTCGTGACCTTATTGAAAAAGATGCATTTGAGTCGGATTGTCAACCTGAGTTTGGTGAGTTAGAGTGGGGAAATAACAGGAATGTTCAGTGTGTTCATTATGTACACGGGGCATTACATTTATTTGATTCAGGAGTAGCTATTAGGAAAGAAACATATGATGGAGAATTTTTACTAGAGAATATTAAAAAACGTATAGAAAAGAAAGAATACCCAATCTTTGTTACTGCTGGTGATGGAAAGCAAAAGCTTGACCATATACTGCATAATCAATATTTAGACTATTGCTATAAGCAATTGTCTTCAATACAGGGATCCTTAATAACATTTGGTTTCAACTTTGGAGCTTATGATAAGCACATTATTGATGCAATTAATAAGGCAGCTAAACAAGATAAATCAAAACGACTTTGGAGTATATATATTGGAGTTTATTCAGATGAGGACAAAAGGCATATTGAGAGTATTAGCTCAAAGTTTAAATGTAAAGTTAATCTCTTTGATTCTAAAACCGTTTCTATTTGGGAATAATAAATTTTTCTGTTTATTTGGAGTTTATTAAAAAAAGATTATAAATATTCTTAAAAAGGAAAATCATATAAATGGGAATAATGGGGTTTGCCATTGACATGGGACAAATTAAGACAAAAAAGTACATTATGTACTAATTTTAATTTAATCAAAGACTGGGTGTATCCCGATAATATCATCAAAGCCGATATTTAGCGGAATTGTTAGATATTGTGAAAGATAATAAATATAATTTTATAAATAATAGTTACAATAAAAAATTAAAGAGATATTAAAATTTTATAATATAAGCTATGAAAATATTAAATATGGTACAAATAAAAAAACCACATGCAACATACAAAAATCAATTAAAGAAATTCTAGCGACGTTGTTTTTTAAGTGATTTATTATTTTGGTTTTTAATATTTCTATTTTTTCTTTAATAAGCTAAAGGTATTGTATGAATAGAAATGATATACCTGAATTACATTTTATTACATATATTGAAAATATCCCATCTATATTGCGGTATGGAATTTTATCTCATAATAAAATAAAAACGCAAAAATTGAACTATTGTGATATTTCAGAGTAAGGAGTTCAAGATCGAAGGGCAGTTAAAAGAATTCCCAATATAAATAAGAGCTTACATGATTATGCTAACCTGTATTTTGATGCACATAATCCGATGTTAAGTGCAAGAAGGTCAAAAAATGATATTATTTGTGTTCTTAGAATAAAAAATACAATTTTAGAAATTGAAGGTGTAATTGTAACGGATAAAAATGCTGCAAGGGATTGCTGGTTTAAAACAGTTAATGAAGGATTGCCATTATTGAGTACAGATGAAATTTTTTCAACTTATTGGACTAAAAATGATGATTATTTAGAGAAAGAGAGGTTAAAAGGAATAAAGTGTGCGGAAGTTTTAGTTCCATATTGCGTTAAACCGGATTATATTTTCGGGGCTTATGTTGCTAATGAAATAGCTTTAAATAAATTATGTAAAATTTCAAATATAAATGTTATAATTAAAAATAATCTATTTTTTTAAAGAGGTATTAATTATGAATATGAAAATTTTAATCGGCGATATTTTTCAATCTGAAGCGCAGACTATTATAAATACTGTAAATTGTGTTGGGATTATGGGAAAAGGGATTGCCGCTGAATTTAAAAAACGATATCCCCTGATGTTTGAAGATTATGTTGCTCGTTGTGAGCGAAAAGAGGTTCTTCCGGGGATACCGTATTTATTTAAAGAATCTATGTTTGATCCTCAAATAATAAACTTTCCTACAAAATCACATTGGCGTGCTGCTTCTAATATTGATGATATTGATAAAGGATTAAAAATACTTTCAGGAAAATATAAAGAATGGTGTGTTGAATCTATTGCAATACCCCCGCTTGGTTGTGGAAATGGCCAACTGCTCTGGGAGTCTGTTGGGCCTCTTATTTAGAAATATGTATCAGAGTGGGATATCCCTGTTAAATTATATGCTCCCTATGGTACGCCTGCTTCACAATTAACAATTGATTTTTTATCCAGTGAATCCAGCAGTTTGATAAAAGTAGCATGGTCTGGTATGAAAATACTGCAAAAAATAAATCCTGCATGGATTGTATTAACTGAAATTATATATCGGATTGAACAGCAAAAATATCATATGCCAATAGGCCGAACTATATTTCAAAAAATTGCTTATGTTGCGACTGTACTTGGTTTGCCAACAGGATTGAATCATATAAGAGCATCTTATGGTCCATATTGCAGTGAGCTGGATGAAGTTAAAAAAAGATTAGCAAATGCAGGATTAATTCAAGAACAGAGATTAGGAAGTATGTTTAAAGTACTTCCAGGATTGGAATATAAAAACACCAGAGAAAAATATCAGGAAGAGATAAAAAAATGGGATTGTTTAATTAATAAAACAACTGATTTATTCCTGCGTTTAGATACAAATAAAGCTGAGATTGTAGCTACAGTTTTATTTGTTGAAAAAGAAATAAATAAAAAAAATGATAAAACAGAACAAGATGTTTTAAATGAAGTGATGAAATGGAAACAGAAAAGAAGACCCCCTGTGAATGAAAAAGAAGTTGCAGAAACAATACGTAATCTTGGTATTTTGAAATGGTTTAATTTAAAACCATCGCATGAATTACTAGTTAATGATTATGAATTTTAATTTTATCAAGCATTTTAAGTCCCCGCTTTTTCAATTAAATTTCCTAAAAAAGCATTAGTATATTTAAAACTATGTTTTTTGATTTGCTCAACAAAAATTCCCATTCTTTTCATAGATTCGGGGTTGGTTTTATAATCAAAAGAAACATCCGTATCTGTGCCGTCATAATACGTAAAAGGATTTATCTGCTCGATCTTGGGGATAATATTTTTTCTTTGGATAACAAAATTAAGACTATCCCAAAAATCCTCTTCGGTTTCTCCGGGGTAGCCGACAATGATGCTTATTCCAAAAAATAAATCCGCGTCAATAAGTTTCTTAAAAAAATTCTCCGCGTCAAAAGCGGTAAATCCTTTATTCATGCGTTTAAGTGTATTTTCTGAACCTGATTCAAGCCCGATAAATAAATTATAGCAGCCGCTCTTTTTCATTTTTTTAAAAAGATTTATATCCATATCGTTTCTTACGGCAATCTGAGCTTCCCAGTTTATGCTTCCGAAATTATTTATAATTTCATCACACAACTCCTCAAGCTTATTTACATCAGCGTTTAGCATTGAATCAAAAAATATAAAATATTTTATATCTTTGTTCTCTCTATGATATTTAATCTCATTAATAACGCTTACAACAGATCTGCTTCTAAAACCTTTAAAAAGCAATTTTTCCGAGCAAAAACCGCATTTTCTTATACACCCTCTTGTGAAAAGTAATGGAATTGCACTGGTTTTTTGATAATTATTTAAATTAGTTTCTGTAAATTCCGGGTATGGAATATTGTCAAGATTTTCCAATTGTGAAAATACTCTCACTGTCCCCTTCTCAATTCTTTCTTCAACATAATCATAAACACTCTTTTCACCTTCACCGACTACAATAAAATCTGCAATCTCTTTTATCTCATTTGAAATTCTTTTTCCGGATTTAAAATACTGTCTTGCTATTTCCGGTCCTCCTAAAATAATTTTGATACTATTTTTGCGGAATTTTAACATTTTTATTACTTCAATAGTAGTTTTAAAATTACTTTTAAAACAGGAAAAACCAACAATATCATATTGAAGCATTTTATTTATACTTTCATAAAATTTATCAGAATGCTCATTTTTTATTAATGACAGAATATTTTCCTCCAGAAATGTGTTACAGCTTATGAACCAGGATTTTTTTATATCTTCTCCCGACAGATTAAAAAAAGTATTATTCAAATCTAAAATATCCGCATTAATAGATTTATCCTTGAGATACACTTGCAAATAAGAAATCCCGAGCGTCGGCATTTTTGGCCAGAATACAGGAAGAATAGTAAGAAGTATTTTTTTATTAGACATTTAATTTTTATATCATATTCAATTTAATAAAGCAAATAAGCAAATACAATTTTCGGGTTGACAAAGAATAACTCTGATAGTATTATTTTTATCTAAATATTATAAGGATATCTATGCACAAAAATGATGATATTGTTTCAGGAAATAAAATAGCAATAATTATCGGTATTTTTGCAAGTATTATTGTGATCGCTTTGTTTCTTCAATTTGCTTATAAAGAAAAAAACGGTATTTTAGAAGAAAGCAAAAAAAGGGGCCGGATGTTATTTACGCAAATATACCTTACCCTGCTTACAGAATCCAAAAGCGGCAATGTTCACTTCAATCCCGCCGTATTATCAAAAAAAATTAATGAAATTTCATTATCAAAAGGTTTAGTAAATTTTAAATTCATAAAATCATCCCAAAAAAATCTTGCTGCTTTTGAACAAGATGCTCTTATACGTTTTGACGAAGGTGATGATGAAGTTTACAATGCATCAGGAAATCGCTATCAATATATTGCTCCAATACAGGCGGAAATATATTGTAAAAAATGTCATCCTGCTATGAGAGAAGGGAATTTAGTCGGCGGTATAAGTTTAACTTTTCCTATTATGGATTCAAATAAATGGGGAAAGAATATTGCGATAAAAGCATCTGTTTTAGTATTATTTAATTTTATTATTATATTTTTTCTTACAAAAATTATATTAAAAATTTATACTCATAATATTACTCACAGGCAAAAAAATGATTTTGAAAAACAACCAGCCGAAATAAAAGAAAAAAAAGAAAAAGAATCAATTGAAAGCCCTAAAATTAGTCCCGAAATTCTTAAGCAGAAAATTCTACTTGAACAAAATTTAGAACAATTGCAAAAAGATCTGGAAAACAACAAAGATTGGCATAAGCAGGAAATAGGAAAACGTAAAATAGAACATGGATTATTAACAAATGAATTGAATGAAATAAAGTATGATCTCAATATTCAAAAAAACTTAGTCCAGATGATAAGTCATTATAGCGGTGAAGGGATATATATTGCCGATAAAAACGGTAAAATAACTCTCTGGAATTCATCTGCTGAAAAAATAACCGGATTTTCAAAAGAAAAAATGACAGGTTCAATTCTAAACGAGGATATATTTTCATATAAAGACAAAGAAGGGCGTATATTCACAAAAGAAATTTATCCTTTGATGCGCGTCCTGCAAAAATCTGAAAGCATTAATACAAAAAATATTTACTTAAAAAAGCAGGATGGAAAAACTATACCTGTCAGACTAAAAGCTTTCCCTGTAAAGGATAATCAAAGCAGAAACATTGGAGCTGTAATAATCATGGGTGAAGAAATAATCTCCGAAGCTAAAGAATCAGTAAAAACCATTGCTCCTCAAAACTTAATAGTAAAGGAAATAGTTAAAGATCTCGAGGATCACATAGAAATTATGCGTGACGGAGATACAGGAGATTTAAATGAAGTTCAGATGGAATTCATGGATGAACTCTATGCTGCACTTAAACAGCTTAAAAGTAATGTATAACCTGAATCTTGCACTTCAGATTCAGGTATAATCATTTAACCTACCACATCAAATTTTCTGATTTTATATGCAACTCCCAAATTTTGTGCCAATTTACGGCACGCATCCAAATCAAGATCCGGTAGTTCCACAAAAGTTATTACTACTTTAGGAATAACTTTTTTACACTCCAGAATAAATTTCATAACCTCATCAAATGTGCCTTCACCGAATTCCGGACAGCATACCTGCATATATTTATTTTTATCAAGAGCATTAAGGCTGATGCATATTTCATCAATAATACCGGAAAATTTCGGGACAATATTTTCTATGCTCATTAAATATCCATGCACGTTTGTGTCAATTCTCACATGTTTTACTCCCATATTTTTCAGCGCAGCGGCTATTTTAAGCACAACCTCAATACGTAATAACGGTTCTCCATAACCGCAAAATACAACTTCACGATATTTTGAAATTACCGGTTTTATTTCCTTAAGGAGGTCATCAACAGTCGGTTCAATATTAAACTTAAGCAGGTGTCCCTGTAAAAAATCCTGTTTATATCTTAAACAAAAAAAACAGCTGTTACTGCATTGATTGGTAATATTAAGATATAATGAATCGCGTATAGGATAAACAATCACAGGTTTTTGTTGTATTGGCAGATTAAATAATTTTATCGCATTTAAAGCAGTAATACGTCCAATATCATCAGATGAAAGCATTTTAATTTCCGCTAACTTTTGAGCTGTATATTTAACATATGCCGGCATATTTCTTTTGCCTCTCTCAGGCTGAGGTGAAAGATAAGGACAATCAGTTTCTATCAGAATTCGTTCCATGGGGATATAACTTATTAATTTATTTATATTTTCATTTTTTTTAAATGTTATCTGTCCCGCAAAAGATATATGGAAATTCATATCCATAAATTTTTTAGCTATTTCAATATCACCCGAAAAACAATGAGCAACACCCCCGATCTCTTCAGCACTTTCCTGTTCCATAATTTTCAAAGTGTCGTCAAAAGCTTCACGGGAATGAATTATTAAAGGCTTTTTTACTTCTCTTGCCAATCTGATAAATCTTGCAAAAACTTCTCTCTGTTTATCAACAGGTGAAAGATTTCTATAATAATCAAGCCCTACTTCACCGACAGCTATTGCTTTTTTATGTAACAAAAGCTCCCTTATGGCAATGTAATCTTCTTCCTTCATTTTATTGGCATCATGCGGATGAAAACCGCAGCTGGCATAAATAAAATCATATTTTTCAGACAATTTGACAGATTCGATACTGCTTTGCGTATTAAGTCCTATATTTAACATTAGCTTTACATTTTCGCTCAATGCCGTATTTATAACAGTATCTCTGTCCGGATCAAATATACTATCATCTAAATGCACATGAGAATCAAAATACATGTAATTCCTCCATGAAATTAAATTTCAATTCTGGGAAAAAGAGGTCCGCTTTTATTGATTTTGGTTCCGGAAACCATACATCCCCATTTAGCGGCTGTATTAATGTGAATATCGGCAAAGGATTTATCAACTCCCAGCTGTTCCTTCATGTTAATAGCTGTTTGCGGCATAAAAGGATAAATATATACCGATATTATTCTTAAAACTTCAAGCAGATTATACATTATTGTAAAAAGCCGGTCTCTGTTTTCAGGTTTTTTTGCAAGCGTATAGGGAGCGGTTACTTCTATATATTTATTAGCTTTATTTATTATCTCCCAGATTCTTATTAATACTTCACTAAAGTTAAGATGAAGAATATATTCTGGAATTAAACCCGCCAGACTGATTGCTTTTTCTATTAGTTCCTTATCAATATTTTCATTATATGCATAATTAAGAGGGACTTTTCCTTCGCAATATTTTTCCACCATATTTAATGTTCTATGCAATAGATTTCCCAGATCATTTGCCAGATCGCTATTAAAACGCTGAATGAGAAATTTTTCTGAAAAATTTCCATCTGCACCAAAATGAACCTCACGTAATAAAAAATATCTGAAAGCATCCGCTCCGTATTTTTTAACCATCTCAAACGGTTTGACTACATTGCCCAGAGATTTGGACATTTTCTTTCCTTCAACAGTCCACCAGCCATGAGCGAATACTTTTTCAGGCAGGGGTAATTCCGCCGCCATAAGCATACATGGCCATATAACAGCATGAAATTTTATAATATCCTTGCCGACTATATGGACATTAGCCGGCCATAAATCGGAAAATTTTCCGGTATTATTGAGATAATCGCAGGCAGACACATAATTCACCAGTGCATCAAACCAAACATATATTACATGATCCGTTTCCTGTGTTATGGGTATTCCCCATTTAAAACTTGTCCGTGTAATGCTTAGATCTTTAAGTCCGCTCTGTATAAAATTAATCACTTCCATGCGCCTTGATACAGGCTCAATAAAATATGGATTTTTATCTATATATGATAAAAGCTCTTCCGCGTATTTTGACATTTTAAAAAAATAACTCTCTTCCTGCAATCTTTCCACATCTCTTCCACAATCAGGACAATGCTTGTCGACAAGCTGAAGCTCTGTCCAGAATGTTTC
>JACQWU010000320.1 GCA_016209155.1 Candidatus Desantisiibacteriota bacterium
GATAACCTATCTCTTTTGCTATTTCTAAACGCTGCGTATAAAATTCAATTGCTTTTTTGTACTCGCCTAATGAATAATAATCTACGCCCAGGTTGCCCAAAGCATTACTTTCTCCTAAACGATCACCTATCTCTTTTGCTATTTCTAAACTCTGCTTATGAAACTCAATTGCTTTTTTGTACTCGCCTAATGAATAATATGCTATGCCCAGGTTGCCCAAAGATTGACCTTCTCCTAAACGATCACCTATCTCTTTTGCTATTTCTAAACGCTGCTCTTGAAATTCAATTGCTTTTTTGTACTCACCTAAAGAATAATATGCTGAGCCCAGGTTGCCCAAAGATTGACCTTCTCCTAAACGATCACCTATCTCTTTTGATATATCTAAATGCTGCTTATGAAACTCAATTGCTTTTTTGTACTCGCCTAATGAATGATAAGCTATGCCCAGGTTGCCCAAAGCAGCACCTTCACCTAACCGATAACCTATCTCTTTTGCTATTTCTAAAAGCTGCTCTTGAAACTCAATTGCTTTTTTGTACTCGCCTAATGAATAATATGCTAAGCCCATGTTGCCCAGGTGTGAGCCTTCAAAATTACGCAATTTTAAACGCCTTGCTGCTTTTAATGCTGATTCAAGCCAATGTATACTTTCTTTTGGATGCTGGCGAAAATTAAAAATAAGATATCCTGCATCAGGATAATCATTGCATAATTTTGCTGTTACTTCATCTTTTTCAGAATGCACCTCAGCCCATACATGGCCAGTTTGAATATTTTTCCATTCTTTATCAAATAAATTCAACCCCTGCATTATTGCATCCCCGCCTTTACTATAAAGTTCATTAGCATTTCTCAGCACAGATTCATAATTTTTTGCGTGATTAAGAGATGCTGTATTTAATAATTTTTCTGCTTTCGCCTGACCTAAATCTTCAAAAACAAATTTTTTTACAACATCGCGCATTAGATCATGCATACGGAAACGATTATCTTTTTCATTATAAAGCAGGAGACTATATTCAATAAAAACATCCATACAATCATCAATTTCCCCTGTTTTTTTTTCGCAAACTTTTAATGCTGCTTCTTTATCAAAACTTTCAGGAAATACAGATAGCATTTCAAAATGTTCTATCACTTCAGGTCTTTCCTGTTTAACTTGATCTAAACTCAATCTCAGGACTGTATCAACATCAAGATCATCAACTTTTAATTTTTTAAGACGCTCTCGTTCATCAGACAAAAGTTTAATATAATCTTCTATTGTCCGTGCCGGATGTGCTTTTATAAAACTTCCTGCAACTCGTAAAGCCAGAGGCAGATAACCGCACAATTTTGCTATTTTTTCCAAATCATCTTTTGTGGCTTTTTTGCTGTCAATAACTTTTGTTAATAATTCACATGATTCTTCTTTTGACAAAATATTAAGATCAAATGATTTCAAATCCGGTATGCTGACAATTTTATGACGTGATGTTACAATAAAACCACATGGCAAAACCGGCAGCATATCACGAATCTGAGCCGCATCAAAGGCATTATCAAGAATTATTAAAGCTTTTTTATCTTTAATTACACTTCTATAAATACCAGCTAATTCTCGAAGATCATCCGGAAGTTTTGCATCTGGATGAAAAGCTCTAATCACCTTTGTCAAAGTTTGTAAAGAATGATTTTCATCTAAATGTTCTTTTATTTCCTCTAATTCAGGGTTACCTGTCAGCTTAAAAAATTCTTTATTTTCGATTAACCTGGAAACAGATGTAGCGTGTAAACGTTTACCATCAAAAGCTTCAGGAACATTACGCAAAATACCTGCAAAAAAACCATCTATTATTACCGGACCCCCTGATAGCCCTTTCCATAATTCAGGATCTTTTGTTTCACCTTCTACTGTTAATTCCAAATATTCATTTTTTTGTCCTCCAAAAGCCTGCACCTTGCCATTTACTCCAACGCTGTCCTGATATTTTACTTTTTCAGATGAATCAACAATTTTTCCGGCAATGGGAAATCCGCCGCCAGACCATTCTGCCTGAATATCTTTGCACTTTGCTAATTTCAAAGGTTTATAAAAATTTCTTTTTTTTGAAAGTTTTATTAAAGCAGCATCAATATATTCATTTTTTTCAAGCCATATCAATTTATGTTCTTCCCAATCCTCATTTTTAAAACGTATCTCAGTTTTAGGTGAATTAGAAACATTATATCCATGTTTAATAAAAGCATGAGCAACTGTTAACACAAGATCATCTGTAATTGTGTAACCGGTACATAATTCATATTCCCCATTTTTCAATGGTAAGGAAATTTCCACTAATCTGGATGTATCTACTTTTGGCATAAGTATTTTCTCTCTGTTTATTATGTCCTATTACCCGTATTACTTACTTCTATGTCCGTAAGTTTATTTCCATCTTTATCATACATAACAGGTTTCATGCTTAATTTGATTGTATGTGTAATAGTATCACCATATTTGATTCCGGCATTGGTATCAAGAACCCAGAATTTTGTACCTGCAGAAGCATTTGCTTCTTTTGTTACTACTACCTGTAACTCTAAATCTATACTATTTAAATTAAAACGCAACGATTCTTTTTCTGCTTTTCCAAAAGATATTTGTAATTCCTTTCTTAAATCCTGCAGCATTGTTGAAAGCTGTATTAAATCTTTTTCGCTCATATTTTCCTCCTTAATAGTATTCTGGTAATGTCAAAAATTAACCACAGAGAACTTGAATAGATACTGTAAAAATAATTTTTGTATTTAATTCAGAAAGAATCCCGGAATGTTTGAAAAAAATTTCATGTATTTTTGATGTATCTGCTTTATCAAGGTCTTCAATAACAAGAAGAAGGTATTTGTTTTCCTTTTTTAAAGCAATTTCGATTTCATTTATAAGAATATTACAATATGCTTTTAAAACACTGATTTTTTTATCCAATTCTTCTCTATATTCAGTCTTATTATTACTTCCAGTTTTAACTGCTGCTTTATATTCTGCATACAAACCTATAAGCAAAGAAACAATCCCTCTATCAGTTTTTAATCGATAATGAGGACATTATAAAGCTCTTATAATAAGATAGTCAACAGATTTTTGTTAATCAATAATCTCCCATGGCAGGACTTCTCCCTTTTCTCTTTTTCTATATACAAATTCATCGTCAAACTTTGCATCTATCATGGCTTTAGAGAGGCTCTCTCCATTTGCGCATCTTATCAGGAGTTCTCCCATTCTTCTGTCGCCTCGTGCAAGAAGAGCATTCCAATATGAGAGATTTAAACTTTCAAGATTGAGTTCGACATTTGAAAACGGGCGGATGGTTTTCTTTAAATATTTATATTTTTTATTCAATGAATTTATATCTTCAAACCCGCAAGTTTGAAATTCTGTAAATGGTTTGGGAATAAAAGGATTTACGCTTATAATCAGTTTCCCTATTTTACCTTTTTTTGCGCTTGTGGATATATATATTTTTTTTATATCATCAATAAAATTTACCATATTTTCTATATCTTCCCATGTTTCTTCAGGCAGTCCTATCATAAAATAAAGTTTAATACTTAAACTTCCGCATTTAACCGCCATTTCAACTGTTTGCAGAATTTTTTCTGAAGAAATATTTTTCCCTATCATGCGCCTTAATTTTTCCGACCCTGCTTCAGGCGCGAGAGTTATAGTCTTCTGCCCGCTTTTTATCAAAATTTCTATTATTGAAGCATCCAGGTGCTCGAGACGCAAAGATGAAAAAGATATTTTATACTGCATATCCATAAGCTCTCCGCATAATTCCTTAAGCTGCGGATAATTTGTTACCGTTGGTGCAACAAGCCCTATTTTATCAGTATACACTCTGTATGTTCGCGCAATACCGGTTACTATTTTTTTATCCTGATGCCTTATTGGTCCGTAAACACTTTTAACCATACAAAATTTGCACTGCATTGCGCACCCGCGGCTGATTTCAAAAAGAAGCATGTTTTTAAATTCTGTGTTTGAAGCAATGTAATGCGAGTGAGCAGGAAATAAAGCAAGATTATTTATATGCTGTCTTTTTATTTTTACAGGGAAGGAAGAAGGCTTATCATAAGTAAAAGAATAAAATGACGGTAAATAGACTCCATCTATATTTTTAAAAGATTGCAAAATATTATTTCTGTCATCGCTTGTATTTTGAGCATAAGTATCCAATAATTTTTGCAGGGTTTCTTCTCCCTCGCCAATTATAAAAACATCTGTAAACTCGGCAATAGGTTCGGGATTAAAAAAAGTGCATGCTCCGCCGACAATTACAACCGGGCAGTTTGAGCTCCGCTTATCCGCTTTTAAAGGTATTCCGGATTCCATAAGGATACGGACAAAATTTAAATAATCCAGTTCATAAGAAATACTAAAAAACAAAATATTAAAATTTTTAAGAGGTAACCCTGTTTCGTATGAACGTATTGGAGATTTTTCTGAAAGAAAAGCCCTGTCAGCATAAAAATCAGGATGTCTATTTATCTGTGAGTAAATATGCTGAAAACCTATGCTGGACATTCCTATATAATATGTATTGGGATAAATCAAAACTGTCGTAAAAGATTTGCCGAATTTTTGAGGTTTTGGTCCATTTTCATCAAAAAAAATTTTTTTCATTGTTATGATTTCTTAACCTTCGTGCAGAAGTATCTGGCAAGAACACCGTCAATGTAGTTTGTATTATTGATTTTGAAACCTGCTTTTTTAAGCATTCCTTCTATTATCCATGTGAAGGTCGAGTGTTCATTACGTATGTGCTTTGTTATATCTACAGCTATTTCAGGGTTTATTTTGTGCAGTTTTTTAATCCACGTTTGAATGTTCTTCACGTAATTTTCCGAAAATACCACATCAAACAGTAAAAGTCGCCCGCCGGTTTTTAATATCCCGCTCATTTTATCAAAAGCAGTTTGTTTCCAGAAATCGGGCAGATGATGAAGAGCCATGCTTGTTGAAATTGCGTCAAGCGGTTCCCCCTCATGTTTATAAGTGAGAAATCCGGCATGACAATAAACAATGTTTGAAAGCCCCAGTTTCTCTGCTTTCCATTTTGTGTAATCCAGCATGGCAGGTGATATATCAACAGCATAAACTTTTGCACATTTTTGAGCGGCCTCTATCGTAAATGCTCCTGTCCCGCATCCGATATCCGCAACGATGTGATTTTTTTTAAGGTTAAGACCTTTCGTAATTACCTTGTTTTCATT
>JACQWU010000321.1 GCA_016209155.1 Candidatus Desantisiibacteriota bacterium
TTTGCTAACTCCTTATAATAATCAGCATTTTTTTTGTAAAATATATATTCTTTTTCTGTCATTTGCAGGTATTCCATTTAGACAGAAAAGTCTTTTAATCTTGTATTAATAATTTTTTTAAGAGGAAGATTTGAAGCAGAGCTTAAATCAATGTCATTATTAATAATTTCAAAAGCATCGCGTCTGGCTTTTGAAAGTATGTCTCCGTCACGTACCAGGTTTGCGAATTTAAATTCCGGGATTCCGTGTTGTCTTGTCCCTACGAATTCGCCCGGACCGCGGATCAAGAGATCTTCTTCCGCTATTTTAAATCCGTCTGCTGTGCTTGTAAATATTTTTAACCGTAGTATACTTTCTTCGCTTAAATTTTTACCCGTTAATAATATACAGTATGATTTATAGCTTCCGCGTCCTATTCTGCCTCGTAATTGATGCAGTTGCGCAAGGCCAAAACGTTCTGCATGTTCTATTAACATGATGGAGGCATTTGGAACGTCTATCCCGACTTCAATAACTGTTGTTGAAACTAAAATTGATATTTTATTTTCTTTGAAATCCCTCATGATCTGTTCTTTTTGCAAAGTTTTCATTTTGCTGTGCAAAAGAGCAGCCTTAAATTCAGGAAAAATATCCCGGGATAGATGTTCTGCCATAATTGTAGCAGCTTTCAAATCCATTTTTTCAGATTCATCAATTAAAGGATAAACTATATATACCTGACGTCCCAAAGTTATCTCTTTACGCATGAAATCATATATAATATTTCTTTTGCTTTCGTTACTCCAGCGCGTAAGAGGAGGAGTGCGTCCCGGCGGCAATTCGTTAATTATCGAAACATCCATATCACCGTAAAGAGTAATAGCAAGTGTTCTTGGAATTGGAGTTGCAGTCATGACCAGAGTGTCGGGATTTAATCCTTTTTGAGCCAGTTTATTTCTTTGTACAACTCCAAAACGATGCTGTTCATCTATTATAATAAGACCAAGTTTGTTGAATATAACTTTTTCCTGTATCAAAGCCTGTGTCCCGACTATTATTTTTATTTCTCCTCTTTGGATTTGCTGATATAGTAAATCTTTTTCTTTTTTTTTGATTTTACCTGCAAGTAAAGCCACTTTTATGGGAGTATTGAGGAGTAAATTACATAAAGTCCTGTAATGCTGTTCCGCAAGAATTTCTGTAGGAGCCATTATTGCAGACTGGTAATCGTTTGTACAGGCTATGAGCATTGAAAACACGGCAATTATCGTTTTCCCTGAACCTACATCTCCCTGAAGTAATCTAAGCATGGGTCGCGGAGACTTCATATCAGCCAAAATTTCATCCAGAACTTTTTTTTGAGAATCGGTAAGGGAAAACGGCAGCGATTGAGAAAAACCTGTTATCAAAGGAGATTGGACAGAGAAACTTATTCCCGGAGAAACTTTTATTCCTGCGCGTCTTTTTCCTAAAGCAAGTTCAAGGAGAAAGAATTCCTCATATATCATCCGTTCTCGTGATTTTTTCATCTGATCAAATGAAGATGGAAAATGTATTTCATATAATGCTTTGGAAAGAGACAGGAAGGAATATTTTTGAATGATATCAGCAGGCAAAACATCAGAGATAATATTTGTAAACTGACTTAATAATAAAAATATGGTTTTACGAAAAAATTTTTGTGTAAGAGACCCTGTAAGAGGATAAATTGGAACAATTCTGCCCATATTAACATTGTCATGTGGAACATCTCCACTTTCTTCATCCTCATCAAGAATTTCGTATTCAGGTGAATTTATTTCAGGGCGGTGGAATTTATTAAGTTCTATTTTTCCGACCATGACTATTCCGGAATTTTTTTTTAATACATCCTTAAGATAAGGCTGATTAAACCATACAGCTTCAACAAAACCTGTATTATCGCCAATAATAGCTTTAAATATGTGCCTTATATTGCTTCTATGAGGTATGTATTCACCTGTGCTTATAACTTTGCCATGAATAACAACTTTTTGACCTATTGCGAGATTTTTTATAGGGATTATGTGCTTACGGTCATCATAGTCGCGCGGAGGGAAAAAAATCATGTCCTGTACTGTTATAATATTCAGATTTTTTAAACAGGAGGCTCTTTTAGGACCTACTCCTTTGATGTACTGGACAGGAGTATCAAGGTCTTTGCTATTAATATCATTCATAATAAATCGTTACCTTTTAGTCTTTTTCATTTAACCATTCGGATATTTGTTCTGCTACACCATTATTACTGCTTTCAAGATGCAGATTAGAATGTTCATAGAGTAAATTAAGCCCGTTTTTATCCGAAAATTTTTTATAATATTTCCATCCGCTTATTGCGGCTATTTCACGTCCCTGTGTAAAGTCTTTTTCAAAACCAAGTTCATGCTCCAGATGAAGATAAGCAGCGCTCATAACACTCACACACATATCAGTTCTTACCAGCAAATTTTCATTAATCACACCCGCAATAAGATAATATTTTGTATGGATATCATTTTTGTTGTAATCTTTGTTTATTTGAAAAAATTTTGAACCTGTAATTAAATCCTGAACCCCCGGAAAAGTTTCCGCAAGCTTCCGAGCAGCTTTTGGAAAAAGAACAGGAATAAATTCCGTTAAATTGCCGCCGTTATTAGGGGTTCCTATCATTATTAATTTATTTACATTTCTATCCATTTTAAGCTGTTCAATTGCGAATCTGGCTACAAGTCCGCCCATGCTGTGTGCAATAATATCAAATTGTACATCAGAATTGTTTTTATTAATTAAACTTATAAGCCATTCAGCATTATTTTTTATTTCATTACCGCTTGCATATTGATAAAAAATTATATTATCGTAATATTTTAAATTGTAAATACTTTTAAAGAGATTATTCATGTTTTTTGGCCCTGAAGAAACTCCGTGTATAATCATACAGTTTTTTTCAGCAGGATTATTAAAAAAATTTTTAAGAGTTCCCTGCCTGGTCTCTATTAATTTGTTCTGTTGAAACAGATTGGCAATTAATCCTTCTTTTGCAGGAAAACTTAAACAGATGAAAATTCTATTTAACGTTGTATCCATATTTTCTTTTTCTAACGGTGATATTTTAGCATGCAGAAGGCTGTCTGAACTGTCAAATTGGCTTGTTATTTCTCCCCATGAACCTTGTGCGAAATTAAAATAACACAGGGTTAATTGATTTTTATCACCGGAAAATATTAAAGAAAATAATTTTTCTGATAAGGGCATTTCTATCTGGATATCTCCGCCGGGTTTAAAGGTATTGTTTGTTTCTATAGAAAAAGACGGAAATAATGGAGAAATATTTGGAATAAATATCGGTTTGATTTCAATATTACCTTTGGGTAATATCCCGGGAGATGTTAGAACCTTAATATTATATATTATATTGTTTGATTCAAAATTTTTGATTATTTCTTTAGTTTTAACAGGTAAAATAGTGCATCCAGTCCACAACAGTAAACTACTGAGAATAAAAATTTTTTTTTTCATTATTGTAGTCTCCGAATTAAATTAATTAACCATGGCTAATTATAGAAAACCATAGAAAAATATTTAGATATTAATGATTTGAATTGATGAGCATTTATATAGAACTTTAAAGCTTCTAAATGAATCCAATAAACAATTATTTTTTATTGTAATCCCTATTTTTTTAAATTTCAAGTTTTTTTTGCCGGCATCATCATAATTATTATAAAATTCTTTATGACCGGGATCCACGGGTTCTCTGCAATCAGCATGAATTCAAATCAGATAATGTTTTTATGCAAATTTTTCTAAATGATTATGGGATTTTAATATGGCACTAAATTTAATTAATAGAATTGATGGAGATGAGAAATTGTACAGATAAAATAGGAAAATATATTGAAAATAAATAGTATAATATACATAAAAAAAGCCTGAATAAATGTATTCAGGCTTTTTTAGGTCACTTTATTAATTATTTAACTCTTACATTAACTGCTTGAGAACCCTTTGGGGTTTTTTCAATTTCAAATTCAACAGCTTGCCCTTCGCTCAAAGTTTTAAAACCGTCACCAGCTATTGCTTTGAAATGTACAAATATATCCTCTCCTGATTCAGGAGTGATAAATCCATAACCTTTTTTGTCATTAAACCATTTTACAATTCCATTTTCCATTACTTACTACCTCCTTTCATAGTCAGTATAATCACGATATAGTAAATAATGGCAGAACCAAAAACTTTTGATATAAATAATTCAAATCATGTTTTGAAATTTCTACTACTAATTACTACAAATAATATAATAATACTAACATTAATAATTGTCAAGTATTTTTTAGATTTTAAATTTTCTATAGAGATCGAAGCCTCCCCTAAGGTTTTGCAGGGTTTTTCATAATAACCTTTCAAGAATTTTTTTAGTACCTTCAGATTTATTCATTGTGAAAAATTGGATCCCTGGAGCTCCGTTTTCGATCAAAGTCCTGCACATTGACATAATATGATCCTCGCACACTTTTTTGATATATTCCTCATCATCCTTATGAGTATCGAGTATTTCTTTGAATTTTTTTTCTATGCTGATTCCCATTTGTTTTAAAATAAATGTAACTTGAGAATATTTTTCCAATGGCATGACTCCGGGAATTATAGGAATATTTATGCCAAGCTTGCGCGCATTTTCTACAAATTTTAGATAGACATTTGTGTCAAGAAACATCTGTGTTACAATATAATCCGCGCCTTTATCAACTTTAATTTTCAAATTTTCCAAATCCTCTTTTAAGGTTTTTTCTCCATTTATAGAAATACATTCATTATGTCCCTCAGGATACCCGGCAACAGCAATTCCAAAATTAATTGCTTCCAAAATTTCACCGGGTAATGAAGAAAGATAAATTCCATTATTCATTTTTACTATCTGCTCGACTAATTCTGATGCATATTTGTGGCCTTCAGGATGAGGGATAAAATTTTTTTGACCTTTTGGAGGATCACCTCTTAATGCCAGAACGTTTTCAATCCCGGAGTACTTCATTTCCATTAATAGATTTTCAACATCCTGCTTTGACTTTGCCACACATGTGAAATGCACTACACTTTCAATACCATATTTTTTTTTGATATTAGCAGCAATTGCAATTGTACCGCCGCGTGCACTCCCTAACGCACCGCCTGTAACACTGACAAATCCCGGATTAAAAGATATCAGTTTATCAATTGTTTCATAAATATTATTCAATGATTCTCCATTTTTAGGAGGAAATACTTCCAATGAAAAAATGGGTTTACCTTTGTTATATAAATTTGCAATTTTCAATTTTGAGGGTCCTTTTTTGATGAAAAGATAATACCTGAATCTTGCTATGCAATGCAAGATTCAGAAAATATAAAAATACTATATTTATAATTATTTGTCAATTTAGTGTATAATATAAATTATGAATAAATATGAAGATGAAGAAATTTTAGATATTATAAATAATAAAGGGGAAATAATAGGTTCTATGCCGCGTTTTAAAATACATGGAAATCCTGCTTTGATCCATAGAGTGGTACATGTGCTTGTATTCAACAAAAGCGGTGATTTATTTCTGCAAAAACGCTCAATGAATAAAGATGTTGCCCCCGGGAAGTGGGATACTTCAGTTGGCGGACATGTAAATCATGGAGAGACAATACATAGTGCGATCGAGCGTGAGACCATGGAAGAACTTGGCATAACTTTGCCGCAAACTAAATTTTTATATGAATATATTCACTCAAATTCTTTTGAAACAGAACTTGTCCATACATTTTTCTCCATATATGATGATGAGATAATTTTCAATAGAAGTGAGATTGAAGAGGTACGTACATGGAGTATAAATGAAATAAAAGATGCTCTTGGAAAAGGAATTTTGAGTGATAATTTTGAACATGAATTTAAAATGCTTTCCTCTGTGTTCGGATGTGCGACTAATCCAATAATGAACCTGTAGGGGTGCCCCTTGCGGGTACCATAAATAAATAATATTGCGTGCGGGCAGGTGCAAGACCTGCCCCTACACTTATAGATTTGCCGCACACATAAACCCAATTCCTGCCTGATACAATATTTTGATATCATAACCATTCTGCCGTTCATATCAAGCCCTGATTCCGCGGCAGGTTCTATAACACTTGCATTATGCCTTGCATAAAAATTTTCAGCTTTTTTATTAAGTACATTGCCAAGATAGTTAATTGTTTTAAGCGGATAAGGAATAGTGTTTTTTATGATTTCAGCGGTTTTTAGCGGAAAATTTTTATTTCGAAGCTCCATCAGGTTATTTATAACTCCGCGCCTTAAATTATTTAAAATTGAAACAGGAATAAAATACATTTTATCTAAATTGATATTAACTTTTTTGCAGGTAAAAATAGTTTCTCCCAGTTTTAAAAGTTGTTTTTCAATTGTTTCCAGGGTAAAAGATTTATTTTCCGCAATTTTTTTTTCGCAAAGAATAGAATAATCAGCTTTATTTTCATCCTCATCAAGGGCTTCCAGATTAAATCCGTCTGATCGCATATTGAAATTTAGAGATATGGAAATACGGCGGTGGCATGGTATTTTTTCAAGCTGTTTTATGAATAACCGGTCAAGATTTCTATATATAATAGTACCTTTTTCAATATAATTCATTTTATCGGGATAAATTAAATTATTTTGCACTTTATTTATTGTAGTACCTTTTAAATTTTTTGCTGAATCAAAAAAACAAATCCCATCACCATTTTCAAGTGCTCTACCGGAAGATATTATAAAAAAATTTTTATCAATACCTTTAACTGTTCCTATTTGTTCCCCGGTTGATTTAGGAGTATTAATTGAAGCAAGATCACCTTTTTTGCCGCATAAACCATAATCCGTGTAACTGCGGTTAAAAGTTTTATAAGGCTCCGGAGTGAAATTAAAGAAAGTTTTTCCGGATGAGCTTTTTAGCATTTTTTTATTTTCTAAAATTTTGTCCAGCTTCATACGATAGAAACCGATAATATTTACAACATATGCCAGGTCTTTCAGTCTTCCTTCGATTTTAAAAGATGTTATCCCCGCATCGATCAATTCATCCAGATATTCTGAACGATTAAGGTCATGCAGGGATAAGAGATACTTATTTTTAACAAGTATTTTTCCGCTTGTATCGCGAAGATGATATTTGCGCCGGCAGGGTTGTGCGCATCTGCCTCTGTTCCCGCTTCGTTTACCTATAGCATAGCTTAAATAACACCGGCCGCTTTCGCTTACACAAAGAGCCCCATGGACAAAACATTCAAGGTCAATTTTTGTTTTTGCTCTTATTTCTTTTATTTCTCTTAAAGTCAGCTCTCTCGGAAGTATCACACGCTGAAATCCGGTCTTTTCAAGAAACAGCACTTTTTCAATTGTATCCATATTCATTTGTGTGCTGGCAAAAAGAGGTATAGGGGGAAGGTCAAGTTCAAGTAATCCAACATCTTGAATTATTAAAGCATCAACTCCGGCTTCATAGAGATTTTTAATAAGCAATAATGCCTGATTAAGCTCATCATCAAAAAGAATAGTATTTAAAGTCACATATACACGTGCATAAAATTTATGAGCATATGACACAAGCTTTGCAATATCATTGATACTATTCCCCGCGTTTTCCCGCGCTCCAAACTGCTCAGCGCTGATATAAACAGCATCAGCGCCGGAATTTATGGCAGCGATACCTGTTTCAGTGTTTTTTGCAGGAGCAAGGAGTTCAATTTTTTTTAAAATATTATTATTTGATAATATATCCATTAAATATTTAACCGCCGATAATTGTACAGTCCTCTTCCAATGCCTCGTATATCTCCCTGCGGGTTATCGGATATGTTATTGAATTCCAGCCATCCCCAAAATGATGGGACAATAGATTTAGAGCGCATGGATCATTTGTTTCAATAATAAAAAAAATTTTTAAAGGGAACGATCCTAATACTTCATAACGTTTAATCTCTTTGCATTTTTCATGAAAAACTCTGTCCTTACCCTTTTTTATCCATTCTTTTCTCTCTTTTTTTATTTCATCCTGACTCGTATTTGCTTTAGCATCAAAAATTGAAATATAAAGCATTTTATACCTCCTTTTTTCCTTCAATTAATTTTTCAATCACAGCGGGGTCGGCAAGTGTGGATGTATCTCCTATCTCGCCCAGTTTTCCCTCAACAATCTTTCTTAATATCCTCCGCATGATTTTCCCGCTTCTGGTTTTTGGTAATCCGTCGGTAAATTGAATTATATCCGGGGTAGCTATGGGACCTATATCTTTTCTAACCTGCATTATCAGCTCTTTTTCAAGTGCCGGAGTTTTTTCTACGCCGTTTTTTAGAGTAACAAAAGCATATATCCCCTGTCCCTTAATATCATGAGGAAATCCTACAACTGCCGCTTCCGCAACATTTTTATCCGCAACAAGAGCACTTTCTATTTCTGCCGTTCCAAGTCTGTGTCCTGAAACATTTATAACATCATCGATACGTCCGAATATTTTGAAATCTCCATCCCTGTCA
>JACQWU010000322.1 GCA_016209155.1 Candidatus Desantisiibacteriota bacterium
ACCGACATAATATATAATTTGATTTTTAATATCAGCTTTTAATTTTTTGCCTTTATGCAATTCATATATAAGCCGCTGGTGCGCTGCATCCCGGGCAGTAAATACAGTACCATTAAGTAAGACAAATTGCCCTGCTTTAAGAGTTTCAATGATTTCCTTTTCAAACGGCAGATTAACTTTAATTGCTTCATTTTTTTCTTTTTGTTTCATTTTTTTATAGCTCCGCTTCTTTATGCCTGTAGGTGAAGCAATTTAAATTAACTGCGACAGGAAGACTTGCAATATGACACGGATAAGTTTCTAAATGTACAGAAAGAGCAGTAGTTTTACCTCCAAAACCAAGCGGACCGATATTTAAATTATTTATTTTTTTTAATATTTTTTTTTCCAGTGATGCGATTTTTGGATTTTCATTATTAGTATTCAAATTTCTTAATCCTGCTTTTTTAGCAAGCAATGCACATTTTTCAAATGTGCCGCCTATCCCGACACCGACAATCACAGGAGGACACGGATTAGGACCTGCTTTTTTCACTGTATCCGCAATAAAATCTTCTATTTCCTCCCATACGGCAGTCGGCTTAAACATTTTAATCGAACTCATATTTTCACTGCCTGCACCTTTTGCCGCCAGATTTATTTTTATTTTATTTCCCGGTACTATTTCAGTGTATAGTATTGCAGGAGAATTATTTCCGGTATTTTTACGATAAGATGGGCATGGATTTTCCACCATGGATTTTCTTAAATAACCTTTTTCATAACCTTTTATCACACCATCATTTACTGCTTTATTGATATCTCCGCCTGTAATTTGCACATTCTGTCCTATCTCCATAAATATTACAACTGCTCCAGTATCCTGACAGATAGGAATATTTTTTGAAGAAGCCATGTTCGCATTTTCAATCATATATGATAAAATTTTTTTCGCAATAGGTAAGGATTCTCTTCTATGCGCTTTTTCCAGTGCTTTTATAACCTCGTTATCCATTAAATAATTAACTTCAATACACATAGAAGCAATAATCCTGCTTATTTTATCTGCTGATATTTTACGCATAATCTAAAAGCCTTCCTCCTTCAGCCTGACAGTCTGAATAACTATATTTTTTCTTTTACTTCTTCGATTACATCTTTAACAATCTTAGCTGATTTATCAAGTGCCAGCCTGTCCTTTTGGGTGAGAGAAATTTCTAAGATTTTTTCCACGCCGTTTTTCCCTATAATAATCGGCACTCCAAGATAAATATCATTATAACCATATTCTCCTTTTAAATATACCGAAGCTGTTATAACGCGTCTTGAATTGCTAATAATTGCTGAAACCATGTCGACAACGCTTGATGAAGGAGCATAATAGGCACTGCCTGTTTTTAAAAGCGAAACTATTTCCTCCCCGCCTTTTCTTGTCTTTTCCACAATTTTTTCCAATGCAGTAAGAGATAAAAATTGAGTAACAGGAATACCGCATACAGTAGTATATTCAATTAAAGGAACCATAGAGTCGGCATGACCGCCCAGTACTATTGTTTGAATATCCTGCATTGCCACGTCAAGTTCCTGAGCAAGAAAAGCACGAAAACGTGCGCTGTCAAGTATTCCCGCCATCCCTATTACTTTTGCAGGATTAAATCCGGTAATATTCATGGCGATATAAGACATTATATCCAGCGGATTGGTAACCATTAGCAGAAAAGCATTAGGCGCATATTCCCTGATTTTTTTTGAAACCATTTTTATCACATCAGCGTTTTTAAATAACAAATCAGTACGGCTCATACCAGGTTTACGGGCAAATCCTGCGGTTACCACCACAATATGAGAACCCGTAATCTTTTTAAAATCGCCTGTTCCTGTGATTTTTGCGGTGAATCCTTCTAAAGATGCAGACTGCATCATATCAAGACTTTTTCCGCATGCGATACCCTCTTCAACATCGAGCAATATGACATCGCCTAAATTTTTTTCTAAAATTCTTTGCGCAGTCATCGCGCCCACCTGTCCGGCACCAATCACACTTATTTTCATGACGTTTCGCTCCTTTATCTGTTATCAATAGCTAAGAAATTTCATATCCGTTCTTACCATTTTTTGATAAAAAGTTAATGATAATTTATCTTCTTTCATTTTATAAAAAATATAATCCATCCCGTACCATACCATGAACCAGCCTGTCGGCTCCAAAATAGTATTCAATAAATGAAAAAGAATGGTTTTATTTTCCATAAGCCGCAAAAAACTTGAAATCAGCATTAAAAAAAAACCGAAAGATATAAAAAAAACAGCCCTTCTTCGTTTATCATCAAATTCTTTTCGCTGTATCTGGTAATGCTATTTAAAATGATCCGTTAATCTTTTTTTTATTATTTTTTCGGATTCTAATTTTCTTTCTTTTATCGGGATAAGAAATCTGAGTTCAAATCTGCCTGATTCCTTTTCGCGAAAAGCTTTCTTTGATTCAAGAAGAAAATCGTCTGAAAGCGTCCGCTCTGAAAACGGACGCGGATCAAAATCGGAAAATATATCATCATAAGAATCAATCTGCAGACTGACCTGCACCATATCCAAAATTCTGCCTATTTCCGGATTATTCTGAGATTCCACAGATTGCAAAAATTGTTCGGGTATATCCTCTTTTTGATTATCAGATATTTGTTCAGGGAGCATATTCGATTCAGTCATTTTATAACTCCGGAAAAATTTTTATGTTTTTTTTATTTTTTTTTTAAGTAAACTTTTTTCTACTCATCCTCCTATTGAAGAGCGTATTAAAAGTTTACGAAAAATGATTTAAAATTAATTTTAAAATTATGGGAGAAATAATATCTTTAAACGATTTTAAAAACAGGGAAAAACAAATTGAATCAATTAAAAAAATTGGAGAAATAATATCAATAGATTTTTCAAGAAAAAAAGATGATGTTACGATTGAAGATTTAGAATGGTTTAATCAATTTAAAA
>JACQWU010000338.1 GCA_016209155.1 Candidatus Desantisiibacteriota bacterium
AAAATGGTTTAATGATTCAAAAGGTTTCGGATTTATTTCTTGTGAATCCGGTGATGATGTATTTGTACATCATACATCTATTCAAGGAGAAGGCTTTAAGACTTTGTCTGAAGGTCAAAGTGTTAAATTCGATATCCAACAAGGCCCAAAAGGCAAACAGGCTTCAAACGTTACAAAGTTATAAATGAAGTATTAAGGTCCGGCAGAAATGCCGGGCCTTAACTATTTTCCCCTCTTGTATAATATGACCCAATTCGCTTTAAACTTGGAGTTTAAAGTATTATGCTTTCCCCGCATCCTGTGCCGGGAATTTCAAATAATTCAGCAATAGTTGCTCCGACATCGGAAAAAGTTTTTCTTGTTCCAAAATCCCTGCCGGTTAAAATTTTCTTCCAATAAATAAGCAATGGAATATATTCACGGGAGTGATCAGTGCTCGGTGTGGTTGGATCATTGCCGTGATCCGCGGTAATAATCAAAATATCATCCGCAGTAAGCATATCAATTATTTTTGGGATATGTTTGTCAAAATCTTCCAGCCCTTTTGCAAAATTAATATAATCATTGCGATGTCCCCACAGCATATCAAAATCAACTAATGTACAGGCAATTAATCCTGTTTTATTATATGCAGAAACTTCAATCAGTTTTTCAATTCCTTCATTATTAGATATAATATCAAATTTTTTATCAAATCCGGTTCCTGCAAATAAATCATAAATTTTTCCGATTGCGATTGTAGGAATATTATGCTTCTGTAGATTTTCAATAACTGTTGGACCGTGCGGCTTGACTGAAAAATCTTTCCGATAAGGGGTTCGTTTAAAGTTTCCACGGGTACCGGTAAATGGTCTTGCAATTACCCGTCCGACTGCATGTTCACCGATAAGCAAATTTCTGGCAATTTTACAGATAGAATACAATCTTTCAAGAGGGATAACATCAATATGTGTAGCAATTTGAAAAACACTGTCTGCTGATGTATAAACTATTGGCTTGCCGGAAGAAAGATGGGCGTCTCCAAGTTCACTAATTATTTCCGTACCTGATGCAGTTTTATTTCCCAATATTCCCGGGATGCCTGCTTTTTCGATAAATTTTTTAATAATTTCTTCATGGAATCCATTTGGATAAGTAGGGAAAGGTTTGCTTAAAGGTAAACCCATTAATTCCCAATGACCGGAGGTACTGTCTTTACCTGGAGATATTTCCTGCATTTTACCAAAACCGGCGAAAGGCGAATCTGTTCTTGCAACACCCATAATCGGTATTATATTCCCAAGTCCGAGTTTTCCAAGGTTTGGTAAATAAAGACCATTCACTTTATTTGAAATATTGGCGAGTGTATTACTTCCCTGATCCCCGTATTGATCGCTGTCCGGGAGTTCCCCTACTCCTACTCCATCCAGAACAATAAAAAAAACCCTGTTAATCACTTATAGTACCTTATTTATGTTTAACTAACTCTTTCCAGTTTTGTCTCACATGTTCATAAATAATTATGCTTGCCGCTGTTGATACATTTAATGATTCGGATTTACCAAAAATAGGAATTTTTATTGAAACATCTGCAAGTGATATAAGATCAGATTTCAGTCCCTGAGCTTCATTCCCTAATAAAAATGCGGTTTTACCGTGAGAATCATAATCAAAATAATTTTTTTTAGCATTTACATCGGTTGCTATTATTTTTATATTTTGTTTTTTTAGCATCTTCAAAGTTTCTTTTAAATCTTCAACTTTTATTACAGGAATATTAAAAATCGCACCCATGCTTGCGCGTGTAGTTTTAGGATTATATATATCAACACAACCTTTAGAGAGTATTATTCCATCAGCTCCGGAAGCTTCACCAATACGTATAATTGTTCCTATATTACCCGGATCCTGCACGGAATCCATAATAATCAGGGTCAAATTTTTTTTATCCAGCGGTATTTTGGAAAGCGCATCCTCTTTACAAAAAGCCACTCCTGCTATTCCCTGTGAAGTTTCAACATGTGAAACTGAAGCAATAACATCACCGGTAACCTGAAAACTCTCAATACCATTTTCTTCGCATTTATTGACAATAGATTTTCCTCTGTCATTTTTAAGTATGTCCTTAGTATATAATATAAAATCAATATCAGCATTTGAAGCTAAAGCTGATTCAATTATGCGCACTCCTTCAAGAACAAATTTATTTTCTTTCATGCGAATTTTTTTATCATGTAATATACTTATTAATTTTATTTTATTCTGCAAAGATTTTGAAGTACGCATTATTGCATCTCCATTATTATAGTTAAATACTTAAGGATTCTTTAGCAGCCTGAACCAGTTTATTAAATCCGGTTTCATCTGAGACAGCCATTTCTGCCAATATCTTACGGTTAATAGAAATATTCGCTTTTTTTAATCCATCAATAAAATTATTATAACTAATACCGCTTTCTCTTACTTTAGCATTAATTCTGGTTATCCACAATGATCTGAAATCTCTTTTTTTAGCTTTTCGATCTCTAAAAGCATACATCAAACCCTTTGCAACAGCTTCCTGAGCAGTACGTGAAAGACGGCTTCTCCCGCCATAATAACCTTTAGCTAATTTAAAAACTTTTTTCTTTTTTTTACGTGATGCACTACTTTTTTTTACTCTTGGCATTTTTTCTTCTCCTGTACAAAATTATATATTAAACGGTATCTAAATACTGGGCAATAATTGTTTTATATTTTTTTCATCGGTTTTATTGGTTAAGCAGCTTTGTTTTGAGCTCCGTTTTCTTTTAGAAGATTTTTTTGTAAGCAAATGGCTTCCAAAAGCTTTTTGTCTTTTTAAATGACCGCTTTTTGTCTTTCTAAATCTTTTAGCCGCTCCCTTTTTTGTTTTTAATTTAGGCATAAAACTTTTTTCTCCTTTAAAATAATAAATTAATAAATTTTAAGAAACTTTATCTTTAGCAGTGATATTAATTGGGATAAGCATCATAATCATATTGGGACCATCCAATCGAGGCGGTGTTTCAACATGAGCTATATCTTTTAAATCTATAATTATCCGTTCCATTATATTTTTCCCGAATTCAGTATGAGCTAATTGTCTTCCTTTGAAATTAACAGTAACTTTAACTTTGTAGCAGGATTCAATAAATTTATGAATATGGTTTATTTTTATTGCCAGATCATTATCCCCAATTTTAGGATTTATTTTTATTTCTTTAAGAACAACCAGTTTCTGATGTTTTTTAGATTCTTTACTTTTTTTATTTAATTCATATTTAAATTTTCCATAATTAATTACCTTGCATACAGGCGGATCAGCATCAGGTGATAACTCCACCAGATCCATTCCCGAAGTGTAAGCTATTTTCAGAGCTTCACTTGTTGTCATAATACCCATTTGATTTCCATCTTCGCTTATGACACGCACAGTTTTAGCGCGTATCATGTTATTGATTAGCAATTCTTTGCTGATAGTTTTTCACCTCCTAAAGTTTAAATATTTTTTTACAAAAAAAAAGGACGGGTTTTAGCCATCCTTTTTATTTATTATAATTATTAATTATATTACCTTGTCAGCATTTAAGCTACAAGGTGAGAAACGGATGGTTTCTACTTAAAGTTTAATAAATAACCTTTTTTATATTTTATTATTTTCATAACAATAACAAATTTATCATAAAATGTCA
>JACQWU010000339.1 GCA_016209155.1 Candidatus Desantisiibacteriota bacterium
AAGCTAAAGATCTGGTAGATGGTGCTCCTAAAACTGTTAAGGAAGGTGTTTCAAAAGCAGAAGCTGAAAGTATAAAAGCCCAGCTTGAAGAGGTAGGGGCTACTGTTGAGTTGCAATAAAAAATGCTTTACATAAACTCTATCCCCTGAGCAAAAAAGCGCAGGGGATGGTGTTTTTAAAAGAACTTTCATTTTTATGATACTTTAGGTATGAAAAAGTGCAGGGTAAAGGAGAAAACCAAAGATGTCAAAAATCCAGAAGTCCGGGAATAGAGAAAGATTGTTTTTTTCTAAAATACCGGAAATTATTGAAATTCCCAATTTAATTGAAATACAAAAAAAATCTCACGAAAATTTTTTACAAATTGAAACTGCTCCATCAAAAAGGAAACACACCGGATTACAGGAAGTGTTTGAGCAAGTTTTCCCAATAAGTGATTTTAAAGAAAACATATGTTTGGAATTTGTGGAATATTCAATTGGCCGTCCCAAATATGATGTTATTGAATGTCAGGAAAGGGATATGACCTATGGTGCTCCTCTTAAAATTAGAATCCGTCTCATTTTAAAAGAGCAGGATGAGCATGGAACTAAACAAATTAAAGATGTACGGGAGCAGGATGTGTTTGTTGGAGAGCTGCCGCTCATTACTGAGAAAGGTACTTTTATAATTAATGGTGCAGAGCGTGTCATTGTAAGTCAATTGCATCGTTCTCCCGGGATCGCATTTACTGATGACAGTGAAGGTATAGGAGGTTCAGGTAAGCGTATTTTTACGGCTAATATTATTCCTTATCGCGGTACCTGGCTTTCCTTTGAAATAGATAATAACGATATTTTATCCGTACGTATAGACAGAAAGAAAAAATTTTTAGCGACAATATTCTTGAGAGCATTTGGATTTGAGACAAATGAAGAAATTCTCACCAGTTTTTATAATGCAGAAGAAATGGAAGTTAAAAAAACATGTATCGGTAAAATTGTTGTTAATGATATTATTGATACTGAAACAGGTGAAGTATTATTAGAAAGTAATAATGAAATTACAGAAGAAAACCTGGAACGATTAAATAAAGCAAAAATAAAAAAAGTTAAAGTACTTCAAGTGGCAAATAGGGAAGATTTAATTATAAGAAACACATTAAAAAAAGATGCTATTAAAACCCGTGATGAAGCTTTGATCGAGCTTTACAAAAAATTACGTCCCGGAGATTTAACTACAGTTGAAAACGCTCAGGGGCTGTTTGACAGAATGTTTATAAACCCAAAAAGATATGATTTGTCTGAAGTGGGCAGATATAAAATAAATAAAAAATTAAAATTAGATATTGATCTTAATCAGCGGACTTTAACGAGAACAGATATCATAAAAGTATTACAATATTTGATTAATTTAAAAAATGGGATTGGTAATGTCGGAGATATAGATCATCTAGGCAACCGCCGTGTGCGTTGTGTAGGAGAACTTCTTAAAAATCATATTCGCGTAGGCCTGGCACGTATGGAACGCAGCATAAAGGAAAGATTGAGTCTTCAGCCTGCAGAGAATTTGATGCCGAGCCATTTGATAAATGCTAAACCTATAATTGCTTCAATAAAGGAATTTTTTGGATCCAGTCAGCTTTCACAATTTATGGATCAAACTAATCCATTGAGTGAACTTACGCATAAAAGACGTCTCAGTGCACTGGGGCCCGGCGGTTTAAGCCGTGAACGCGCGGGTTTTGAAGTGCGTGATGTTCATCATACTCATTATGGACGTGTATGTCCTATTGAAACTCCGGAAGGTCCAAACATAGGATTAATAGTTTCCTTGAGCACTTATGCCAGAGTGAATGAGTTTGGTTTTATTGAAACACCTTATAGAAAAGTTGTTAAAGGTGTGGTGACAAATGAAATTGTATATTTAACAGCTGATGAAGAAGATGAATATATCATTGCTCAGGCAAATGCTGAAATTGATACCGGCGGAAAATTCACATCTCCTGTTATTACAGCTCGTAATAAAGGAAATTTTCCAAAAGTTTCTCCGGAGGAAGTTCACTTTATGGATGTATCGCCTAAACAGCTGGTGAGCGTTGCAACATCTTTGATCCCTTTTCTGGAACATGATGATGCTAACCGTGCTTTGATGGGATCGAATATGCAGCGCCAGGCAGTCCCTCTTTTGATAACAGATGCCCCTTATGTGGGTACAGGAATGGAACACAGGGCGGCAAGAGATTCAGGTGCGGTAATAGTTGCAAAACGAGAGGGAACAGTCAAATATGCATCTACGAAAAAAATTGTGATTGAAGCTGTACGTAAAAACGAATTCAATTTTGATTTTGATAACACTGATGAGTATAGACTTATTAAATTTATGCGTTCAAATCAGGATACATGTATTAATCAGAGACCATTGGTAAAAATAGGCGATAAAATAAAAAAAGGACAAATCATCGCAGACGGTTTTTCAACTGATAAAGGAGAACTGGCTTTAGGAAAAAATGTTCTCGTGGCTTTTATGCCATGGCGCGGATATAATTTTGAAGATGCTATTTTATTAAGTGAAAGACTTGTTCAGGATGATGTTTTTACCTCTTTGCATATTGAAGAATTCAATGTGGAAGCGCGGGATACCAAACTCGGGAAGGAAGAAATAACCCGGGATATCCCGAATGTAAGTGAAGAAGCATTGAAAAATATAGATAAGGAAGGGATTGTGTATGTAGGAGCAGAAGTCAAACAGGGTGATATTTTGGTCGGCAAAGTTACTCCAAAAGGAGAGAGCCATTTTTGGTGAAAAAGCAGGGGATGTTATGGATGCATCACTTCGTGCCGCTCCCGGTAATGAAGGAACGGTAATCGATGTGCAGATTTTTTCGCGCACAGAACCGAATAAAAAGTTTAAACAGAAAATTAATGTTGAAGTAAAAGCAATTGAAGATGAGTTCAATAAGCATATTAAAGAAATAAAAGATTATATTACAAAAGAAATAAAAACATTAACTGTAGATAATGATCTTGGGGCGGATATTTTAAATGATAAAGGTGAAGAGATAATAAAAGCAGGACGTAAATTAACAAGCCGAATATTAAATACTTTGAATTTTAATCATTTAATAAAAGTAAGTGTCAATAATTCCAAGATCAATGATAAAATTCAGGTTTTAACGGAAAGATTAATTTATAAAATTGAGGAGCTTGAAGAACGCCGTGATAATGAAATTGATAAGAGAAAAAAAGGAGATGAGCTATCGCCCGGTGTTGTGAAGCTTGTAAAAGTTTTTGTGGCAAAAAAACGTAAAATTTCCGTTGGAGATAAAATGGCAGGCAGACACGGTAACAAAGGAGTTGTAGCAAAAATAATGTCTGTTGAAAATATGCCCTATCTTGCAGACGGAACACCTGTTGATATTGTTTTAAATCCGCTTGGAGTTCCTTCAAGAATGAATGTCGGACAGATACTGGAAACGCATTTAGGCTGGGCGGCAAGGCAGCTGGGTTTATATATTGCAACGCCTGTTTTTGACGGAGCACGTGAAGAAGAAATAGTTGAGATACTAAAAAAAGCAGAATTACCTGAAACCGGTAAAATCAAGCTTTATGATGGATATACCGGAGAGCCTTTTGATCAGGAAGTCACTGTCGGATATATATATATGATGAAACTGGCGCATCTTGTTGATGATAAGATTCATGCGCGTTCTATCGGTCCATACTCTTTAGTTACACAGCAGCCTTTAGGCGGAAAAGCACAGTTCGGCGGACAGAGGTTCGGTGAAATGGAGGTATGGGCTCTGGAAGCATATGGAGCAGCATATACACTGCAGGAATTGCTTACTGTAAAGAGTGATGATGTGGTTGGAAGAACTAAAATTTATGAATCAATAATTAAGGGAGAAAATACACTTGAACCGGGTGTACCAGAGTCATTTAATGTACTTGAAAAAGAATTAAAAAGTCTGGCTCTTAATATGGAAAAAGAAGAAGAAAAAGATATTTTAGTTAAAGGTAAGTAGTCTTAGGAAGTAAAAATATTATATGTGATATATTACATATAAATATTCCCATTTATCCTAAAAAAGGGAGGAACAAATGTCAGAATTATTTAAAAAAGAAAAGAGGATTCGAAGGTTCACTTCGATATCTATTGGCCTTGCATCTCCGGAAATGATAAGAAAGTGGTCTCATGGAGAGGTGAAGAAGCCCGAAACTATTAATTACAGAACTTTCAGACCTGAAAAAGACGGGCTTTTTTGTGAAAGGATATTTGGTCCTGCCAAAGATTGGGAATGCAGTTGCGGAAAATATAAAAGAATTAAATATAAAGGAGTGATCTGCGACAGGTGCGGGGTAGAGGTTACTCAATCTAAAGTACGCCGTGAACGCATGGGGCATGTGGATCTTGCGGCTCCGGTATCACATATATGGTATTTTAAGGGATTGCCAAGCCGCATTGGAAATCTTCTTGACATTTCTCTTAACAGCCTGGAACGGATATTATATTATGAAAATTATATTGTA
>JACQWU010000127.1 GCA_016209155.1 Candidatus Desantisiibacteriota bacterium
ATAACTTTTTAATGAGTTTAACTCTGCCTATGGAAAGAGTGGCAACTATTGTTAAATCAGATTCCTTATCACATAATGAAATATTTTCTAAAAAATCAATTTTCACATTATCATGCAAAACAGGAGCGATTCTTTCTTTTGCTTTGGTTACAGCGTCCTTATTCGGTTCAATTACCTGCACATTTATTGTTTTTTTAGAATTAACTATACCGTATAAATGAAAACTCCCTAATAATCCGCATCCAACTAAAGTTATTTTCACCGAATTCACTCCTCATATGTAAATTTACGTTAATCTTTTAAATCCGCCGTGCTTTACATCACCTTTTAAATATTTTTTAATATTATTACTATCTATTGCTTCTTTAATTATTGCAAAAACTTCATCAGAATCTTTAATGAATTTATCTATTATTTCATCAGTATATGAATAGGTTGTATATACTGCGGCTCCAAGTAAATATCCTTTTTTTAGCATTTCTTGAGTATACAATGTTTGAACTTCCAATGGATTTTTAACGAAAGAAATATGAGTTAGAGGAGGGATCCCATCGATTTTTATTTTAATATCATGCTTATCTGCAATTGTTTTCCATCCTTTATTAATACGTTCGCCATAATGGATTAAGTGTTTTTGAACGTTATTTTTTTCCATTTTTTTTATTGTTGCAAGCGCAGCAGCAGGACCGATTCTTTCTGTCCAAAAAGTTGAACTGACAAATGTTGCTTGAGCATTCTCCATTACTTCTTTTCGTCCGATTATGGCAGAAATAGGAAAACCATTTCCCAGCGCTTTACCAAAAACAGCAACATCAGGTTCTACTCCAAGTTTTAAATGTATACCGCCAAAATTCACCCTGAACCCGGATGTAACTTCATCGAAAATTAACACCGCTCCTATTTTTGCGGCTATTTTTCTAACCCCTTCGAGAAACCCATCAACAGGAGGATTTCCTCTTTGCGGCTCCATAATAATAACACCGATTTCATTACCATATTGTTCAATAAGTTTTTCTAATTCATCAAGTTTATTATAGTTAAATGCCAGTGCTGTATTTTTCAATTCTCTTGGAACACCGAGAGGCTGCAGCCCGGGTAATAATTGACCGTCAAGATGACTGGAGTCCCCAATATTTGCCGAGATATACCAATCATGCCATCCATGGTAACCGCAAAACGCAATTTTACTTTTTTTAGTAGTTGCCCTTGCAATCCTGATTGCAACTGCGCAAGCTTCTCCGCCTGTTCTTGCAAATCTAACCATTTCAGCCCATGGATGTATTTCTATAAGTTTTTCTGCTAATTCAACTTCTTCCGGTGAATTAAGCGAAGACATTGAACCATTTTTATCTTTTTTTATTACTGCTTCATTAATATCATCATCAGCATAACCAATAATGCAGGAACCTACACCCATTTGAGCAAAATCATAATAATGATTTCCATCAATATCCCAAACCTCACATCCTTTTGCTTTATTGTAATAAGCGGGCCATTGATCGGGTAAAAACATTTCGGGACGCTTTGAAAGTAATTGCGTACCGCCCGGAATTATTTTTTTTGCTTTTTTATATAATTCTATACCTTTTGGACAATCCATATATTCTCCTATCTCAAATATTTCAATTAAATTTTATTCCCTTTATTTGTCTGTTCGGATTTTTCAAGTATGGTTAATATTTTTATATCTTCATCTAAAGTATTTGGAAAAGGTTTTTTATTTTTTACTGAATCAAGGAAAGCATTTATTTCCTGCACATACATTTCTTCGACAATATTTTTATTATACCCTGACTCTGCCTGACCTTCCGGCTCAAAATAATGAATCCATCTTTTGCTGTCAGCTTCATAAAGTTTTATTATTCGGTCTTCCCAATTCCATCGAATTTGAGCCTTTTCAAGATTTAAAGTTAAACTTCTTGTTGCAAAACGTGAAACAACGTCAACAATAAGCGTTCCTAAAAAATCTTTATATCTCAAATTAACACTATATACATCATCAATATCAACACCTAAATTAAATGTTTTACCATAAAATGCTGAAACTTCCTGAGGTATTCCGGTTATATCTAAAATCCATGTTAATTCAAAAGGTATCATTTCTCTTGTTGCGCTGGTTTCTTTTTTTGATACATAAAAATCTCTAATATCTTCCCATGGATGCCAATCAGGAAGATATTGTCCCATATGATAAACAAAATTGCATATTTTACCGTATTTTTTACTTTGAACAATTTCTTTAATTGTTTTTATCGGAGGAAAAAATCTAAAAGTGCAGGAAGGCGCGATAAGAACATTTTTTTCTTTTGCCTCTTTTGAAACAGCTTCCAGTCCCTGTTTAAGAACACTGGCTTCAACAAATGCAGGTTTTTTATTTTTAACCGCGGTTTGTATATATTCAAGATGATGATTCGGCGGTGTTGAAATAATATAAACATCACGTTCTGATAATAATTCATCTGTTAACTTATCTGTTGTTTTAATACCGTATTTATCTTTTGCTTCGTTTCTTCTATCTTCTCTAAAATCAAAACCAATTATATCCTTAGCTCCTAATGCTAAACAATTTCTTACTCTGCGTTTACCCATTGACCCTAATCCAATTTGTAGTACTTTCATTTTTATTTCCTTTCCTTAATTTTTTCTTTTAATATTGCTTCAATACAATAAAAATCCCATTTATCATCTATTTCGTAATTCTGCCATCTTTCAATTTCGTAATATGCAGTATTAGTATTATAGAAAGTTTTAGTTTCTTTATATACATCAATCTTACATATATATGCAACCCCGTATGGGAAATAGGCTTTATTCAATTGTTGTCTTTGTGTGATCTGAGTTTTAACCTCCAAATAAGGTTTTATGAAATCTCCTTCAATTTTTTTAATAATATCCGGATGTTCAAGATGAACTTCGCCTAAAGATACAAGGGAATCCGCGTTATTTGTATCAATGAGTTTTTTAATAGCAGAATCTAAATCGCTTTCTTTTCTTAACGGTGAAGTTGGTTCTAAAAGACATATATAATCATAATAATCATTTTGTTTTTCAAGAAAATCAATCGCATGCAAAATAACACCTGAAGACGGAGCTTTGTCGGTGGCTAAGTCATCAGGTCTTTTAAATGGAACCTCTGCACCATATTTTTTTGAAATTTCCATTATTTCAGAATCATCTGTACTTACAATAATTTTATCTATATATTTACTCTGCTTTGCATTTTCAATTGTCCAGGCTATCAAAGGTTTACCTGCAAGCTGTAAAATATTTTTTCTCGGCAAACCTTTTGACCCGCCTCTAGCCGGAATAATTGCTAATATTTTTTTATTTTTATACATCTATATACCTCCTAATATTTCAAGACTTTTCTTATACTCTTCCCATTGTCCAATATCAAGCCATCCTGAATAAATTGGATAAACGGTTATTTTTTCTTTTTCTCCGACTAAATCAATTAAAGTATTCATATCTATATGTTTCCCTTTGGTTATATATGAAATCACATGCGGTTCCATAACATAAATACCTGTATTAATAATTATATCGTGTACTGGTTTTTCTAATATTTTTTTAAGCTTTCCACCGGATAATTCAAGAACTCCAAATGGAATTTTAACTTCATTATGACTGCCGATAATTGTTATTGCTGACTTATGTTCCTTATGCCATTTAAGAACATCATGAAAATTTACATCCAATAAAGAATCACAATTAGCAACAAAAAATGTATCTTTTATTTTACCTTCCAATAATGAAATACTTCCGGCTGTTCCAAGAAAATCATTCTCCTCAATCCAATCAATAGAATATGGGAAATTACTTTCTTTTAAGAAAATTTTTATATATTCTTTTTTATAATTCAGTGTATAAATAAATTTATTAAATCCATTATTGTTAAATCTTTCCATTATTAATTCTATTATTGTTTTATTCCCGATTGGAATTAAAGGTTTTGGTAATATTTTTGTAAAAGGATCCAATCTTGTGCCTTTTCCGCCTGCCATAATTACCACTTTGTTAGAAAGCATTTTAACTTTAGCCGGTTTCTGCTCTTTTTCCCCTTCCAGAACATCAGTCCAGAAAATAGCATCCACAATTTTCCCTTGATCATCCAATACAGGGATCTGTTCAATCTTATTATCAAGCATTAATTTTTCAGAATATTTTTTTATATCTGGCATAATAGATTTAGCTGAAATAAATTTTTTATTCATAATAAGCTCAATTTTACTATTAAATCCCAAACCCATAATAATTCCTCTTCTAATATCACCATCTGAAACTGTACCAAGAAGCTTATTCTCTTTATCAATAACAAAAAGAATTTTTTCTGCGGTTTCATTAAGTTTTTGCATGGCAAGCTTAATGCTGATATTCGATGAAACTAAAAATGTTTTCAATTTACTTTTATCCATAAAATTACCTGTTTCCTTCTATTTCATAAAAATGTTTTTTTAATTTATCGGTTAAAGATATCTTTTTAAGTACTTTTATTATTTTATCACTTGTATTACCGTCTCCATATGGATTTTTTAATCCTTTTATGGAATTTTCAAATTCCGGCATAATAGCTTTTTTTATGGCATTTACGATATTATCCTTTTTACAATATGCAACATCTATAACATTTCCGGCTCTAATTCTTCCTTTCTGCCTGTCACCGATATTCACTACCGGTAAACAAAAAGACGGAGCTTCAATTATACCTGATGATGAGTTTCCAAGCATTAAATCAGAATATTTTAATAATGAAAGATATCTTAACTGTCCTAAAGAACTGAAAGCTTTCCCATTGTCAGGATTGTCTTTCACAAAATAATTTATCATTTTTATTATTATCCGTCCGCCGGTATCGGCATTAGGTAAAGTAAAAATCCAAAAGATATTTTTAAAACTTTTAATTGCTTCCAGTAATTCCCTTATTTGAGACTCAGCAGTGTTATTTTCAAGAGTTACCGGATGATATGTGATAACTCCTATTTTTTTATTCCTTGGTATATCTAATTCTTTTAGCAATTTCTCTTTATTTAAAAGAGGCAATTTTTTAATATTATCCATTCCCGGCGCGCCAAAACAAAATACATTTTCAGGTTGTTCTCCCATTTGTATTATTCTTTTTGCATAAATTTGAGTTGAAGGGAAATGAATATGACTCATCTTTGTTATTGCATGTCTGAAAAGTTCATCCATTGCTCCTTCTGTAATTTCCCCTCCATGAATATGCGCTATTGGGATCCTAAATGGCGCGGCAGCAGCAACTGCTGATAATATTTCAAATCTATCACCTAAAACAATTACAATATCGGGCTTCAATCTTTCATATGTTTTTGAAAAACCAATCATCCCCAGTCCCATTGAAATCGCTATAGATGTTTCTGTATCCGAAGAAAGAAGTGTCTCAACTTTATCACTTATAGGAAATCCATCTTTTTCTATTTCTCTGATTGTCAATCCAAATTCAGGTGATAAATGCATATTGGTTACAATTAATTGCAATTCAAGAGCCGGATCATCATGTATTTTTTTTATGATCCAATAAAGCAAACCATATTCGGCTCTGGTTCCGGTTATTACTGCAATTTTTCGTTTATTTTTCATTTTATCTGCCTCTAAATAACCATAGATCTTATATCGCAATTAATTTTAATGTAAGCTTTTTACCTATCCGGATAAAATTTTTTTCAATTTTATTGTAAACCAAAAAACTTAATATCAGTGTTAAAGGCAAAGATATTATAAATATATGTAATTTTGTAAAATCAAAAAACTTTGGTTTATTTAAATCAACAGTATAATATACTATTGGATGTAATAAATAAATTGAATAAGATGCTTCTCCTAAAAATACACAAAATTTATTAAACAATTGATTCAAATTATAATTATCCAAATATACACAAGTACTGATAATAAAACATAAAGTCACATAAACAATTCTGTTCCAACCTGTTACAATATATATTTGGTCACCAAATACGTGATAAAAAATAAAAAATAAGATTGAAATTACCAATAAAGACCGTATTAAAATAATTTTGTTATTATTTTGTTTTTCCTTAAAAATATAACCAATCAAAATCCCGCCTATAAAAAGAAAAAACTGATTGAATGGATTTATATAATCCGCCCATTGATTTCCCAATGTGTCTTTAGTAGTGAAAACATAAAATGAAAAATACAAACCAATTAAAAAAACAAATGAACAAAAAAAATAAAATAAATATTTATTCTCTTTTGCAATCAGGATAAATAAAGGAAATAATGAATAAAAAACCAATTCATTCCCAATAGACCAAACACCAGTACCAATATACGCAGTTGGTTTAAAAAAAGCAAACAATCCGCTTAAATTAAGCATAATAGTTTTATAATCAGGTACTTTAAAACCCATTTTGTGATTAAGTACTACTTGTAAAATAGTTGCTATCCACAATAATGGAAGAATTCGAAATATCCGTCTGATACCAAATGAAAGTATAGATTTGTAATTGGTTGTCATGGATTTACTATAAACTAAATATAATGTTAAACCGCTTATTATATAAAACATTGAAACTGCATATATACCAAGCTTCCCAAGAATACTTGTAGCATTTATAGCACCGAATGTCCAGCCGGAATAATGATAAATCATTATTGAAACAGCCATAAAGCCTTTAAGATAATCCAACGAACTAACACGATTTTGTTCTATCTTAGCTTCAATTACATTAATTTTTTCCAATATAAAATCCTTGTTTATTCTAAAAAATCATCCCATTTAAATAATGAATCCTTTTTTATATCTGCGCGGGCTTTTCTGTTAATAATTACTTCAATATATTCCGGGGAAATTCCCTCTCCCGGTCTTTTTATTTGAATATCATCTAAGGAAACGACCGCACCCGCTTTTATATTTTTTGCTGCGACCAGGCTTCTTCTGGCGACTTTCTTTATATTTTCTTCATTTTTTACAGGTCTTTTTATTCCATTCCCCATTGCTTTTTCAATATTTCTAATTGCCTTAATCATTGCTTCTAATTCATAAGGTTCAAGTGAAGCTTTATGATCAGGGCCTTCCATTTTTCTATCAATAGTAAAATGTTTTTCAATAATCTTTGCGCCGATTGCGACTGCTGCTATTGGTACTTCTATTCCCATAGTATGATCGGAATATCCCACTGTTAGACCAAAGGCATTCTCCATTGTTTTCATTGCCAATAAATTAGTATCTTCAACTTTTGCAGGATAGTTTGAGACACAATGCAAAAGAGATAATTGAGGTTTAATATTTATTTTTTCCCATTCCTCATTAATCCAGTTTATTGCTTTTTCTATTTCACCTAAATAAGACATTCCAGTTGAAAGAATAATTGATTTATTTTTTTTAGCGATATGTTTAATAAGCGGCATATTTGTTATTTCACCGGATGGAATTTTAAAAATATTCATGCCAAAATCATTCAACATATCTGCGCTGTTTTCATCAAAAGGTGTAGACATAAAAGTAATATTTTTCCCCAGGCAATATGAAAGAAGTTCTTTATGTCCATCAATGGATAATTCCAGTTTTTTTAACATATCAAATTGAGATTCAGCCCGTTTAGTATTTTTAATCTGATAATTCGCGCATGAAGCAGTAGTTGTTACTATTTTTTCAGCTTTAAAAGTCTGAAACTTAATTGCATCAGCACCGGCATCTGCTGCAATATCAACTAATTTCTTTGCAATATCAATATGTCCGTTATGATTAACTCCGGCTTCAGCAATTATAAATGTTTTCATTTTGCAGGTACTCCTATTACTGTTGTATTATCCGGGACATCTTTAATTACAACTGCTCCGGCAGCAACTATGGAATTTTTTCCGATTTTCTTTAATTGTATAATTGTTGTCCCCGCACCGATAAATGCACCATCATCTATAGTACATCCTCCGGAAATAATTGATCCGGGGCATATATGAACATGATTACCTATTTTACAATCATGTTCTATTATTGCACCTGTATTAATAATTGAATTTTCACCTATAAAATTCCCGGGACGAATTACGGCGCCTGCCATTATTTGCACCCCTTCGGAAATTTGAACTTCTTCAGAGACAATCGTTTGAGGATGGATTAAAAGCGGAAAATTAAAACCGATTTTTTTTAACTTATCATATAATTCTTTTCTTTTGGTATTATCTCTGACACTCCCGATTCCTAAACATATTTTTTTAATATTATTTTTATATAATTCGGGCAGTAAACCATCATTCCCGATAACAGAAATTCCTGATACCTGCATCCCGGATTTAAGTTGAGGGTCTATTATCCCTGTTATTTCATATAATTTAGACAGTTTAATCAAATCTATTAAAACTTTGGCATGTCCGCCGCCGCCTAAAATTATAATTTTTTCTTTATTTTTTTTCATGTTTTTCAAAATAATTTTTTATCTGTTTCACAATATATTTTATATTTTCCTGTTTAATACCAACACTGCATGGGATATTAAAACAGCGATCATAAACCTCAATCGCTTTATCTATTTTATAAGTTTGAAAATTTTTATACATAGGTAATGTATGAATCAATTTCCAGATCGGTCTTACTTGTATATCTTTAGATAAAAGGTATTGCATAAGTTGATTTTTATTTATACTTTTTGTTTTAATTGTATAAAACCAGAAATTACTTTTTGCCCAGGATTTTTCCCATAAAAATTCTATTTCATTAATATTTGATAATAATTTTTTATATATAGCCGCATTCTTTCTTTTTATCTCTATGAACTCATTAAGCTTTTCCATTTGCGCAACTCCAATGGCAGCTTGTATATTCGTAAGACGATAATTATAACCAATTTCATCATGGTCATATTCAAAAGGATCTTTTTTGGCTTGAGTAGTGAGATGTCTTATTTTTTTAGCAAAACTTTCATCATCAGTAACCACCATACCGCCGCCGCCTGTTGTGATAAGCTTATTACCATTGAAGGAAAAACAACCTGCTTTGCTTAACGAGCCTGTTTTTTTTCCTTTATATTCAGAACCAAGACTTTCAGTTGCATCCTCAATAATATCAATGTTATATTCTTTACATATTTCTAAGAGCGGATCCATATCAACCGGATGACCAAAAATATGTACAGGAATGATCGCTTTTATTCTTCTTTTTGTTTTTTTATTATAAGTAAATCCGTCTTTCCCAAAAGTACTCTCATTTCTTAAAAAATCAATCACTTTCTGAGTATCTATACATAAAGTTTCTAAATCACAGTCGATAAATACTGGATAAGCATTGCAATATCTTACTGCATTAACAGGTGCGATAAAAGTAAGAGGAGGAACAATAACTTCATCCTCAGCTTTAACCCCGCAGGCTATGAGACTCACATGAAGTGCTGATGTACCATTTACAACAGCGACAGCATATTTTGCCCCGACATGTTCAGCAAGCATACTCTCAAAAAGATTTACATAATTACCAACAGAAGAAACCCAGCCGGTATCAAGACATTCTTTTACATATTTCCATTCATTTCCCGAAATTTCCGGTTCTGACAAGGGAATTACTTTTTTTATATTAGACATTATATATATCCCATTTATATTTATTTAGATTTTCTTTATTTTTAAACCATTCTATTGTTTCTTTTAATCCATCAATAAAAGTATATTTTTGTTCCCAGTTTGTTATTTTTGTTATTTTTTCATTACTTCCAAATAGTCTTTCCACTTCACTCTTTTCAGGTCTTAGCCTGATATCTTCTGTTATTATTTTTGCTTCAGGATTTATAATATTTATTATTTTTTGCGCTAATTCTCCAATCGTTATTTCACTTTGAGTAGCTATATTTATCTCTTCGCCTATAGTTTTATCAGACTTTGCTATTTCAATAAATCCTTTTACTGTATCTTTAACATATACCATATCTCGTGTCGGATTTAATGAACCGAGTTTTATTTCTTTTTCACCTGATAAAAGCTGAGTTATTATTGTAGGAATTACTGCTCGCGCGGATTGACGGGGACCAAATGTATTAAATGGTCTGACAATTGCCACCGGTAAATTAAAACTTCTAAAAAAAGACTCTGCAATAAAATCCGCGCCTATTTTAGTTGCAGAATATGGAGACTGCCCTTGACGCGGATGCTTTTCATCTATAGGAACATATAAAGCAGTTCCATAAACTTCAGATGTTGATGTCACTAAAATTTTTTCAACATTTAAATCTCTGGATGCCTGAAGTATATTTAATGTCCCTTTTATGTTTGTATCAATATAATTATCGGGCGAATGATAGCTATAAGGAATGCCTATTAATGCGGCTAAATGAAAAACGATATTAATATCTTTTAGCGCTGTTCTTACACCATTTGGATCTCTTATATCACCGCTAAAAATTTCCAGTTTTTTTAATTTTGACTTTGGAAATGTGTCCAGCCATCCCCAATTATTAAACGAATTGTAATATACAAATGCTTTTACCTGATAATCTTCTTCAATAAGTTTTTCTACTAAATGACTGCCTATAAAACCATCTGCTCCTGTAACTAAAATTTTTTTATTTTTTAAATCCACTTTTATTCACCTCTAATTTTCTTATTTTGAATATAACATCCAATAAAAAATTGCTATATATATTATTACCTGAATCTTGCACTTCAGATTCAGGTAAAATCGCCAAGACGCAGGATTTCGGGATGTATTGGCGATTGGGGCTGTCCAAAAAGGTGCTAAATACCACTTTTGGTCATTCCCGCGAAGGCGGGAATCCAGTATTTAAGCCATTGTTCAAAAACATGGATTCCGCATCAAGTGCGGAATGACACCTTTTTGGACAGCCCAATAAAATATTTGATTTTGGGAATTTACAAATTCAGTATTTCAATATAATATCAAACTTAGCTCTGAGTGTCAATTTTAAGAATTTGTAATGCTATTGAAGAATTAAAAGTGGACACTTTTACAATAAAATTATTTCATAGTATTACTCCTTTAAATAATGTTTTTGACCAATAAATAAAAGTCCCATTAAAAACCAGAACAAGGTTATTGATACATCATTTTTGATACTATAATCAACAATACCTGAAACCAAAAATGATATTAATCCCGCAAAACACCCTATGTTTATATTTTTTAAATAAGGATCATCTAAATTATTTTTTATAGAACCATACCCTTTATTTAGCAAATTATAAATTATCCATAAAAATGCTGCCAATCCTAATATCCCGGCATTTACTCCCTGCTGAATATAATTATTATGCGAATGAGGATGAACTTCAAACTTACCTTTTTTATCCGCGGCAAGCTCATAATTTTCCATACCTACGCCTAACAAAGGATTATCTTTAATGATTTTTATCCCTTTTTCCCATATCTCAATTCTACTATAGTCTGAAGTTGATTTAAAATTTTGTATTTTTTTCGCTCTTTCTTTAAAACTGGAACTTAAATAAATAGATAAACTTATAAATAATAAAACGGGGATAATAATTCTTTTATCTTTTAAAAAACAAATAACTAAAACACCTGATATTAATCCTAACCATGCTCCTCTTGTATATGTTAATATTAATGCTATAGACATGATTAGAATTGCGCTAACTAAAAATATTTTTTCGTATAAATTATTCATTTTCAATGAAAAAACAGAGATACTAAGTAAAATCATGTACATTAAGAACCATGCAAAATCAAATATGCTTCCTAAATTTCCTCTAATTCTTATGGAATTTACATTTATAAAACCTTTATTAATTTTTATATATTGATAAATCCCGATTAAAGCAAAAACAATTGAGCATGCAATAAGTAATGTTACTAAAAATTTAATTTCCTTTTTTTTTACTAAATTCACAGTTATAAAAAAAACAATTACAAGAAAAAGTCCCCAAAACTCATGTATTCCTCTTTGAGGATTAAGACCAAATATAATTGCGATTAAATTTATAAAAATATATGCAACGACAGGTATAAAAATGGAGGTTTCCATAAATTTATATTCTTTGGTAAAAATCATTTTCCCCATCCA
>JACQWU010000124.1 GCA_016209155.1 Candidatus Desantisiibacteriota bacterium
TCGATAAGCAGAATAACAGATATTGTATAGCATATTGTTTCACCTAATTTATCCATTACTGCTTTGATTATCTGCTGATGATTCTGGACATGTTTTGCCAGCTCACACATCTCATTAAATATTTCCAGCTCTTTACCATTCATGGATTATCTTCCTCCTTGTGAAAGTTCTTTATCCAGAATTTTTATCATATAATCGATTTCTTTTTTAGTAATTATCAATGGCGGAGCAAATCTTAAAACTGTATTTTGGATACAATTTAAAAGTATTCCTTTTTCCTGACATTTTTTTACTATAGGGTGCGCGGGATATGATAATTCCATTCCGATGAGAAGTCCTTTCCCGCGCACATCTTTAACAAATGAATACTTATTTTTTATTTTCATAAGACATTCCAATAAGTATTTCCCTGTCTCCCGTGCATTAGCAATTAGTTTTTTATTTAAATCCGTATTGATTGTTGAAAGAGCGGCAATACATGCAAGATGGTTACCCCCGAAGGTTGATGCATGTGTTCCGGGTTTAAAGGTTTCAGCAATTTCTTTTTTTGCAATCATAGCTCCTATAGGTATCCCGCTGCCCAGTGCTTTTGCCAGTGTGAAAATGTCGGGGTCAACATTATATAGTTTATAAGCAAACATCTCACCGCATCGTCCTATACCTGTTTGAATCTCATCAATTAAAAGAAGAATATTTTTATCTTTGCATAATGCCGCAGTATCTTCTATGAATTTTTTTTCTGCCACATTAATTCCGCCTTCAGCCTGTACCAATTCCAGCATTATAGCGCATGTTTTTTTAGTGACTTTATTTTTTAAAGCCTTAAAATCGTTAAATGGTGTATAAATAAAACCGGGCATTAGGGGACTAAATCCCTCCTGGTATTTTTTCTGACCGGTTGCTGTAATTGTAGCTAATGTTCTTCCATGAAAAGACTTTTCCATAGTGATAATTTCAAACTTGTTTTCGCCATAGTGATCTTTCGAAAATTTTCTTGCCAGTTTAATAGCCGCCTCATTGGCTTCAGCGCCGCTGTTGCAAAAAAAACATTTTCCATTAATGGAATTTTTAATTAAAAGCTCAGCAAGTCTTGCCTGAGGTTCTATATAATAAAGATTTGAGCTGTGCACAATTCTATTTATCTGTTTTTGCAGTACTTTTACCCATTCCGGATGACTATATCCTAAATTTATCACAGAAATGCCACTTATAAAATCCATATACTTTTTACCTTCAGTATCAAAGACATAGATTCCCTTGCCATTAATAAGGCAAATATCATTTTGAAGATAAGTATTCATTATATATTTATTGTAATTATCTTTTATTTTTTTAAATTCCATATGGTAATCCTTTTTTGTTTATCTTTAAGATGATAGTATAACACAAAAATAATTTCTTGACATCTCTATTTTTATGAAATTAATTTAATATCTCCTTTTTTTTTTTTTTTTCTGACTAATTACGACAAAAGAGGAAAATTCTTGACAAGCATATTTTTATGTGTTTAAATCTTGCTATCAATAATAGATGTTCTTCCCGGATGGAGCCTCATGCGGGATTTTTACGGAACAGATACAAACAATAATGCCGCAGACTTTACTCCATGTTCTTCTCCCACTCCGGGATCAGCAGGTATTCAACCATTAAACAGTGTATATAATGTGAAAAGCATAAAATGAGTATCGATGGTCTCAACTTGTAATCATGTCGGGACTTGCCCCTCGATTTTTAGATCCCATGTATCTGCAATCTATCCTACTACTTCTACATGTGTAAAGCAATATACTTATTTGTAATATATTGTACTTATATGTTATTTGTGATACAATTATGTAAATATATATATTTTGTTGTAAGTTATTGAAAACAAAAAACACTTATAAATTAAGGATTTTTTTTAATTTAACAATTTAATTGATTTGGTATGTAAATTGCTTATATTATTATTGTTAATTAAATTTATTTAATTTATGAAAGGAGAAAAACAATAATGGATGCAAAAGGTGTAATGAAATTTATTGAAGAAAAAGAAGTAAAATTAGTAGATTTTAAGTTTGTGGATTTACTCGGAGTATGGCAGCATTTTACAATACCAATAGGTGATATTTCAGAGGAAGTTTTTAAGGAGGGATTGGGATTTGACGGTTCAAGTATAAGAGGTTGGCAGTCAATTCATGAAAGCGACATGCTGCTTATGCCGGATCCGGCTACTACAATTATTGATCCTTTTAATGAAATCAGAACTCTCAGTATTGTCGGTAATGTTGTTGACCCTATTACAAAAGAAAAATATGGCAGGGATCCGAGAGATGTCGCTATTAAAGCGGAAAATTATCTTAAAACAACAAAGCTTGCAGATACTGCTTATTTTGGACCGGAATTAGAATTTTTTATTTTTGATGAAATCAGGACGTGATGAATGTCCAAATCTGGGATATAAAATCCGCAATAAAGAGGGATATTTTCCTGTTCCTCCTACTGACACACAGCAAAATATTCGTAATGAAATGATAATATTAATGGAAGAATGCGGAATTAAAATAGAACGTCAGCATCATGAAGTTGCAACTGCCGGTCAGGCGGAAATTGATATGAGATTCCTCTCTATGCTGACTATGGCTGATACTACAATGCTATATAAATATATAGTTAAAAATGTTGCAAGGAAACATGGCAAAGTGGCAACTTTTATGCCCAAACCCTTATTCGGCGATAATGGAAGCGGAATGCATACGCATATGAGTTTATGGAAAGCCGGGAAGCCGCTTTTTGCGGGTAACGGATATGCGGGTTTAAGCGAGATGGCACTTTATTATATCGGCGGATTGCTGAAGCATGCACCTGCTTTAACAGCTTTAGCAAATCCGACAATGAATTCATATAAAAGATTGGTCCCGGGTTTTGAAGCTCCTGTTAATCTTGCATATTCCTCAAGAAACCGCAGCGCGTCAATTCGTATTCCAATGTATTCCAATAATCCAAAAACAAAAAGAGTTGAATTCAGGTGTCCTGACCCTGCATGTAATCCTTATCTTGCGTTTTCAGCTATGCTCATGGCCGGGCTTGATGGTATTCAGAATAAAATAGACCCCGGTCAGCCTATGGAAAAGGATATTTATGATCTGCCTCCCGAAGAATTGAAAAAGATACCAAATACACCGGGAAGTCTTGCCGAATCAATTACGGCTCTTGAAAAAGATCATGATTTTTTACTTAAAGGGAATGTTTTTACTGAAGATTTAATTGAAACATGGATCAATTATAAAAGAAAAAATGAAATACAGGCGGTAAATATAAGACCTCATCCTTATGAATTTCATTTATATTTTGATCTGTAAAAATCGGAGATGTTTTTTATCATGAATAAAAAATTAAAAGAACTGACAGTCCTGTATGAAATCAGTAAAGTTCTTACTACATCTTTGGATCTAAAAATAATCGGGCAAAATATTTTGAAAATCCTTTCAGACCAATTGTCTATGGAGCGGGGTTCTTTAACCTTACTTGATATAGAAAGTCATGAAATTGTAATTAAAGTTGCATATGGTCTGTCAGAGGATGAAATCCAAAGGGGAAAGTACCGCATCGGGGAAGGGATTACAGGTGAAGTAATAGAAAAAGGTGAACCAATCGTGGTTCCTGATATTAGTCTTGAACCACGATTTCTCAATCGTACCGGCGCGCGTAAAAAAATAAAAGATTTTCCTTTGTCTTTTATCTGTGTCCCGATAAAAGTGGGGAATGAAGTGCTGGGGACTTTAAGCATTGATAAAAAGCGTCCCGATAACCTGGATGAACTTAATAATGATGAGGATTTGCTAACTGCAATTGCTTATTTTATAGGTCCTGCAGTTAAATTAAAGCAAAATACTAATGAAGAAAAGAAACGTTTAATAGAAGAAAATATTAATCTGCGTAATGAACTCAAGGACAAGTACAAAATTGACAATATGGTCGGGAATAGTCCCCATATGGTTGAAATATATAAAAAGGTTTTACAGGTAAGTAAAAGTAATGCTACAGTTCTTTTGCGCGGTGAAAGCGGAACAGGGAAAGAGTTAATAGCTAAAGCAATTCATTTTAACAGTAATAGAGCGGACGGCCCTTTTATAAAAGTAAGCTGTGCCGCTCTTCCTGAAACCCTGCTTGAGGATGAGCTTTTTGGGCATACTAAAGGAGCCTTTACCGGAGCATTTGAAACCCGCATCGGCAGATTTGAACTTGCTTCAGGAGGAACATTATTTCTGGATGAAA
>JACQWU010000340.1 GCA_016209155.1 Candidatus Desantisiibacteriota bacterium
AAAAAAGTATTTGAAAACGTTTCCAAACAAGCGTGGATGGAATTTCTTGAATTTTTTAAAATGGTAGTAAATAGTATTAATATAAAAAAAAATCCGTAAGGCAAATTTGATTTACCTTACGGATGGATAAACTCTAAAATTTACTATTTTACTTCTATACTATCATATTTACTACTCTTATACTTTATAAAATATATTATACACTATTGTTTTTGTTTGTCAAGATAAATTTGTTTAAGCTTCGAGTTCCGATATTGTATGGTTAGCAGATCTTAATTTTTTTGCTGTAATAAGTGCAATAGCCGCGTATAATTTTAAAGCTATTTTAGGATATTCATTTATTAATTTGTAAAAATTATTTATGCTTAACTTAAAACAAACAGAAGATTCACAAGCTATTATATCAGCCGACCTCGGTGTCCCGTCAATTAGAGACATTTCTCCGAACATTGATCCAAACGTATTAGTTTGCAAACGCTTTTTTCTCTGTTCCAAAATCGGGATAATAACATCTACAGATCCTTTAATCAGTAAAAACATTGATCTGTCGGTGTCTCCATAGGTAATTATCTTTTCATTAGCGCTAAATTCAACTTTTTCAAGATAGTCGGAAATAATTCTACCCGTTTTTTCGTCAATTCCAATATATTTAAAAAATTCATCCAGAGAAATTTCCTGCGGTAATTTAATCTCATTTTTATACTTTTCTAATATAATATCTTCAAAGTATTCAACAGCAAGACTTGTGTCCGGGAAGAATCTATTTTCTCCAAAAACAGTTACCAATCCATGTTCTGTAAGAAGGGACCATAGAAGGCTGTGATTATCTATATAACTTATTGCAAGTTCGATTTTTTTTTCTTTTAATAATAGATAAGTCTGTTCGAGGACTTTGCATCCTGTACTGTCTATTCTGCTGATTCGCTTCATATCAAGAACTATATATTGTCCCCCATCCTGTACAATTTTATCTATCCTGTCAGCAAGATTATCAGCGGATCCAAAAAAGATAGCTCCTTCCAACTCAATTACATAAATTTTATTGCCTTCTTTCTGTAAAATTTCAGTTAATTTTTCAAATCGCTGTTTTTTAGAGTTTATCTGTGAATGCCGGTGAATCTTTCTAACAATAGAGCGGCTCATTTGTGTCATAAATACTATTATTGAAATAAGAATCCCAATCGCAACCGCTAAAATAATATTAAATACAAGTGCGATAACCATTACCGTTAAAACAATAAATAGATCCAGCAGTAATTCGTTTTTATTTAAAATATTACCTTTGAATAATTTATTTATTATCGGGACACTTCTATTATTCATTAATTGAACACATATGTATATAATTATTGCCGACATTACTGACATGGGTATGTATTCTATCGTTTTCCCAAGGATCAAGATAAAAAAAAGGCAAAATATTCCGCAGAGCACACCGGATAATTTTGTTCTTCCCCCTGATGAATAATTTGTAGTGGAGCGCACCATTGAACCTGACACAGGTGTGCTTCCGAATAAAGCACCGATGGAATTCCCGATTCCCTGGGCAATTAACTCTTTATTCCCTTTTGGACGTGCTTGAGTAATATTTTGGAGTGAAATAATGATCATTAAAGATTCAATCGATCCCAGAATTGCGATAGCAAAGGCGGCAGGTAAGATAATAGGGAAAAAGTTTGATATAACCTTATCGGGAAAAATATTAATAAAAGTAAAAAAATTGGATAAAGAAGGTATGGCAAAAGGAACTTCTCCTATTACCGGTCCTAATTTATCATATAAAAGAGTAAGTTTTAGAAGGTGGTAAATAATTGTTCCTCCTAATACACTTAAGATTACAGGAGGGAATTTAGTTTTATATTTATTCCCAAAAAACATTATTAAAATTGTAAAAACAGAAACAATAACCGTTGTAATTGATATTTGTCCCGGATTATAAAATAGTTCAGTTAAATTATTCAGTTTTAATCCAAGAGTAGAGCTTAGCTGGCTTATAATAATTAAAACTGCAGTTCCGTTAATTATTCCCAAAACAACAGGATCTGAAATATTTTTTATAAGAGTTCCGAGTCTTAAAAGACCAAATAGTATTTGCATAATGCCGCTTAAAAAAATGATAAAAAATACAATTGATATTATAGACAGAATATCAGCAATATTTGAAGGATTAAAATTATTAGTACTTAAAAATTTTGTTATGACAGAAGCAATAATAAAAGTTGCGGGTACAAGCGGTCCGGATATCATAATTTTTGTGCTGCCGAAAATAGATGCCAATGTTCCGTTGAAGACTGAAGAGAACATACATGCAATGATTCCAATTCCAATAAATTTAGAGCCAAGAGGCGCAAACGAAATCATACCGTAAGCAATATTGCATGTCACTGATAAAATCGCAGCGGCAAGCCCCCCGGATAAATCCCCCTTTAATTTTAAAAAATCGATTTTTTTTTTCATATTGAATTATAGGAACCCGTATAATTAATATTGCAAATCATCGGCTATTTCAAATACCTGAAGTTATGTGTGATTATGCATAATTTGTACCTAAAAGCCTTCCGCCTTCAGTCTATATACCTGAATAGCAATAGATTTTAACCGAATTATTTGCAGAATTCCAGTTTTATCTTTTTAAGGTGATGTAAAAATATAATAGTTGCAAAAAGTAATTATTGGAGTGATAATATTGTAAGAATGTTTAAAATGAGGGAAAAGTTCAGGATAATATAGAATTACTGTGTAAAATAGGTCAAAGGTGTAATTTTATGAGAAGGAGGGAAGGGGGTATATGTTAATGAAAAAGCTGTTTATAAGTTTATTTTTAATTGTCATTTTTTTACCCGGATGGGCAGTTTTATTGGCAGGACAGAATAAAGGTTATTTTTATAATAGTGATAAAAAGGCAGATTCAGCTAAAAGTAAAAATGATAGATTACTTAAAAAAGGCGGAGATTCTAAAGTAAATGGATCCGAGACCGGAGAAATTCTGGTAAAGTTCAAGCCAAACGCATCAAAGGCAGGAATAGATGCAGCTCATAAAAAAATAAGGGCGCTGGTTAAAACTAAATTTAAGAAAACAGGTATACAGGTAATAAAAATGCCTGCCGGGATGAAAATTGAAAAGGTAATTGAATATTATAAAAATAATACTGACGTGGAATATGCGGAACCGAATTTCAGAATTAAATTGAAAGCAGTGGTTATGCCAAATGATCCAAAGTTCAGTGAACAATGGGGATTAAATAACACAGGACAATCCGGCGGAACCGCGGATGCGGATATCGATGCGCCTGATGCGTGGGGATTATTTAAAGGTGATAGCAGCTTTGTTGTCGGGATGCTTGACAGCGGAATTGATTATACTCATGAAGATTTGAAAAATAATATATGGATAAATCCATATGAAATAGCAGGGGATGGAATTGATAATGACGAAAATGGTTATGTGGATGATATCTATGGATTAAATGCAATTAATAATGATGGAAATCTTATGGATGATAACGGACATGGAACACATATTGCAGGAATAATCGGCGGGGCGGGAAATAATAATAAAGGGATAGCAGGTGTTTCCTGGAATGTTAAACTCATGGGGTTAAAATGTTTTGATGAAGACGGATATGGAGATGTGGGAGATGCAATTGAATGTATGGAATATGTTCTGGATTTGAAAAAGAAGGGAATAAATATAAAAGTTATCAATAATAGCTGGAGCATTAATGAGTATTCTTTCGGTTTATTTGATCTCGTAAAGAACTTAAGAGATGCGGATATTCTTCTTGTTGCCGCAGCGGGGAATGAATCTGCTGATAATGATTTGGTAAAATCATATCCTGCAAATTTTAATCTTGATAATATTATATCTGTAGCCGCAACTGATAAGTATGATACTTTAGCATCATTTTCAAATTATGGAATTTATTCAGTAGATTTAGCCGCACCCGGAGTTGATATTATAAGTTCAGCATTAGGCGGAGGATATATACCTCAAGCCGGTGATATTTTTTTTGATGATATGGAAGGCGGTGAAGAAAACTGGACGCATAGCGGAATAAATGACAGCTGGGTATTAGATAATGAAGCTTATCATAGTATTAATTACTCATGGAATGACAGCCCTGCTCAGGATTATTTGAATAATACAGATTCTTATCTTGAATATGGCAGTACTATTGATCTTTCAAATTATGCCGGAATAAATTTAGGGCTCGGGTTTTGGGCTAAAATTGATATTGAAGACGGATGGGATTATCTTTATGTAGAAATATCAAAAAATGGCGGCCTGGACTTTGAACAATTAGTTTATTTAACAGGAGAAGGTATCGGATGGAAGCTATATTCTTTTAAAATACCTGAAAATTATAAAACGGATAAGTTTTGTTTCCGATTTCATCTTATAACTGATGAAGATATAAGGTTTGGCGGTGTTAATATAGATGATGTTGGTATCGGCAGTAGTATGGAATCAAATAATTATATCAGCTATTCAGGTACATCAATGGCAGCTCCTTATGTATCCGGAACTGCTGCGCTTTTATGGGGGTATAGACCCAATTTAAATTATCTGGATGTTGCAGATATTATTCTTACGAGCGTCGATCCTGTCCTTAACCTTAAAAATAAAATTCGCACAAAAGGAAGATTGAATGCATATAAGGCTTTACAGCTTGATCCATCCAATATTCCTCCGATTATAACCGAGCTTTCTCATAATCACGGCCCGGTAAATATGACAATGAATATTAAGGGCAGAAGATTCGGAGTAAGTTCAGGCGCCGTTAAATTTTTTTCAAATAAAACTGCATCTATTTCGAGCTGGACAGATACTTTAATTACCTGCACTGTGCCTGAAGGCGCACAGTCAGGGGATATTACTGTTACAACAATAGAAGGAAAAACCGCAAGTATATTTTTTAAGGTAGGTGAATTTTTTGATATGCATGCGTTTATTCCTATTCCAGTGTATAGATCAGCAGCAGCATCCCTTAATGGGAATATTTATGTTATCGGAGGATACATAAATAAAGATGAGGAATCAGGATATGTGCAAATATATGATCCGGCATATAATATCTGGAAAACCGGAGCAGTAAAGCCGACTCCTGTTGTTGATGCTTGTGCCGGTATCCTGGATAATAAAATTTATGTTATTGGCGGATATACAGTGTCAATGGATAATGTAGTAAATAAAGTTGAGATATATGACCCTTTAACTGATTCCTGGTCAGAGACAACGCCTCTTCCAAAAGAATTATACGCTTCATCCGCAACTATTCTAAATGGTAAAATATATATTATTGGAGGATTTGATTCTTTAAATGAAGTTAATTCAGTAATATATCAGTATAATTCCATTAATCAATCATGGAATACAAGCGCAAGTCCTTTAAATTATACGCGGGGGTTTCATGGTGCAGGTGTAATTGAGGATAAAATATATGTGTTTGGCGGTATTAATAATAATTCTGTTTTTTTGAATTCTGCGGAAGTTTATAATCCATCTACTAATAAATGGACACTCATTGCATCAATGAATTTTACAAGATATGATTTTGGAAATGCAGTCGTTGATGGAAAATTATATGCTTTTGGAGGTAATTATATGTCCTCAATGGATCCCCCTTATCTTGATAATCTTGAGGTGTATGACCCTAAAACAAATAAATGGGAAATTAACAAAAAATTACTTAATAAAGCCAGGCAGGGAGTGAAGGGAGCGGTAATTAATAGCTATATATTTGCTTTAGGAGGATATGACGGATCAGTATCTGATATATGTGAAAGTCTTAATATCGCAGGAGAAATTATTCCTTTTGATCCAATTTATATTCTGTCCCTGACAGTAAATCCTGCCAGCGGGTTGATTCCGCTTCCTGTAGAATTTAATGTGACCATGGCAGGCGGTTCAGGTAATTATAATTATTCATGGGATTATGGTGACGGGACAACTGTAGAAACAGCACAGAATCCAAAACATACATATTTAAAAGCGGGTGGATATACTGCTGTTGTTACTATAATAGATAAAAACGATCCGGCCAATTATACAACAGGTGTATTATATGTAAGCGCAACCGATAAAAGATTGATTTCAATCTCGGTAATGTCTGCAACTCCATCGGTTGGTGCGGCGCCTCAGGAAGTAATATTTAATATAACTCCAACAGGCGGTTCCGGAAATTATGATTATTCATGGGATTATGGAGACGGTACAGCTATTGAAACAGCTCAGAATCCAAAACATACATATATGAATGCCGGTATATATATTGCTGAGGTAACGGTAAAAGATAAAGAAGATCCTTCCATTTCTACAAAAGGGCAATTGCATATATTGATTAAATCTGTAGATGATGATTCACTAAAAGTGTCGCTTGATGCATCCTCTGTTATTGGTATTGTACCGCTTCTTACTGAATTTAAGGTTGGAATATCAGGAGGTGCTATGCCTTACAATCTTACATGGAATTTTGGCGACGGGACCACACCAAAAGAAGTAATTCTGGATACTACTTCATCCAGTATAACACATACATATACTACAGTTGGAGACTATAGTGCAGTTATTACCGTAAAATCAACTGCTTCAGGCGGTAAACCGGAAATGACAGTATCAAGCACGGTTGAGATTAAAGTATCTGCCGCAAGTACAGTACAAAGCTTAGATGCAGCTCTTTCAGCATCCCCGAATACAGGTAAGGAGCCGCTTAATACGGAATTTAGTATTTCTATATCAGGAGGGGTTAAACCTTACACTCTTTCATGGAACTTTGGTGATGGTACCCCGCCTATAGCAGAAATGAGTCTTGATACAACTTTATTCAGTAAAAAGCATACATACGCATATTCCGGTGAGTATAATGCAGCCTTTACTGTAAAATCACCTGCCGCCCAGAATAATCCGGAGATGACAGTAACCAGGACGGTTAAGATTAAAGTATTTTCTGCTGATACGGCAGTAAGCGGTGGTAATGCGGGCAGTAATAAAAAGAAGGGTTTATGTTTTATAGACACAGCATTTTTAAAAATAAATGCAGGTCAATATTCAGGTAGTCTGAAAAAAATAAGAGATGATTTTCTAATGAAGAATAGTATAGGGAATATTTTAGTTAATTTATACTATAAAGCTTCACCTTATTTTAGAAAAATTATCTTGACAAAAAAACTATAAAAAATATAATACACTGATAAAAAGTTTAATGCATATTAAAAAAGGAGAAAATATCTTGGTTACTTTTATCACGGTTATTCACGTAATTGTTGCTATATGTTTAGTTTTATTAATTCTCATTCAGACTACAAAGAGTGATGCTACAGCTTTTCTGGGAGGCGGTAGTTCTTCCGATATTTTTGGCGGAAAAGGACCATTGAGTTTTATAACAAAAACCACCGCAGTATTAGCTATTGTATTTTTTCTTACATCTACTTATCTGGCAATTGCTCAGGATCACAAAAAAAGATCTATTATTCAGAATGTGCAATTTCCGGAACGTCCTGTTGCTGCTTCCAAATCTGTTCCTGCTTCCAAACCTTTTATCCCTGACAATAAAATAAATGCAACAGAGACTCAACCAACTACTCCGGTTCAAGCTCCGGTAAAAGCAACGGTTGATAATAATGCAACTGGAAATACGGGGAAGAAATAAAATTCAGGTGGTTAGACTGAAGGTGGAAGGCTTTTAGTTTTGATTTATGTATTACATGATAGCTACTATCCTTCAGTCTTCAGTCTAAACACCTAATTTTTTAATTAAACATTGGAAGGTATTTTTCCCAGTACGGAGTATCTATTTTTAGAATTTCTTTATTAGTGACTATCCATTTTTGTCCTGTTTTATTTATTTTTATTAACCTTACAGGAGAAGATTCAAGTCCGTTTGAGGAATCATATTTTATGTCCCAGTTATTATTATAGTATTCTGCAAGACCGCTTGAAGTACCTGCCCAGATATGACTGTCTATCGAAAGTGCAATAGAAGTTACAGGTAAATCCGGTATTACCGTGTTTATAAATATATTGAAAGAAGAATCATAAGAAATTTCTCCCATTCCTTTATCCGTGGCAAAATATGTATGAAAAGTATCTGAGGCTGTACTTATCATTATATCATAAACATTTTGTCCCGGTGTATCGTAGCTGATTTTTTTCCAGGTCCCTGAAGAATTAAGAACACTTATTCCATTATCAGTTCCGCACCATATATCTCCGCTTTCTTTATCAAAATCCAGCGAATAAACAATATTCCCGGACAGTCCGCTTGATATATCATAATTGTAAAAAGTATTCTGCGGATCAAGACGGGAAAGTCCTTTATCTGTTGCTATCCAGAAGGTATCATAAATTATTTCAATATCATATATCTTATTTGATAAAAGTCCGTTATTTACGGTATATTGACTCCATGTTGTATCATTTTCCTGCTTAAAGAATCCATTATCTGTTGCCAGGCATGGGGTGTTTGACGAGCTAAATTTTATTTTATTGATTTTTATACCATTAATTTGATTGAAAATTTTCCATCTATTATTTTTATATTGCACAAGTCTGTCAGAAAGACCAATCCAGACATTGTTATTGTTATCAAATGCTATGTCGTTTATAGTATCTTTTCCATGTTCTTTTATCCACTGATAAGTAATCCATTTTTCTTTTTCCCGTGCTGTAAGACCGGAGGATGTGGCAAACCATAATACCCCGTTTTTGTCCTCCGAAATATTATTTATTTTTTTACCGCCTAAAAAATTGTTAAAAGAAGTATCATAAGCTGCCGCCCCGTCCCATGTGCCTATCCATGTAGTGTCATTTCCGGTAAAAAAAGAAAATATTGATTTATTTGCTGTTGTACCGGATGCCTCATAGACAAATATATCTCCAGTAGTATCAAACCACGCTCTGCCATTTCTGGTCCCTGCCCATAGACGATTATCCGGATCGATGTACAAAGCCTGAATATAATTATCCGGAAGACCGTTTGAAGTAGTGTAAATAGTCCATTTATCCGCATAATATTTTGCAAGCCCAAGAGGTGTCCCCGCCCATATGATTCCGGTATTTGCCGCCGCAAGAGAAGTAATAATATTAACAGGTGCTGATCCGGTATTAAATTTTTTCCATGTAATACCATCAAATACGTTTAATCCTCTTTGAGTTCCGGCCCATATTTTTTTATTTACATCTATAGCAACAGCATTAACTTGATTGTTTGAAAGTCCGCTTGTTGTATCAAAATTTATCCATGTTACACCATCATAATATGATAATCCATTATCAGTTCCGCACCAGATATTATTCTGCGAAGTAATAAAAATGCACAAAATATTCTTACCTGCAAGTTCTGCCTGAAGCTGCCAGTTTAATCCTGATTTTTTTATAAGTCCGCAGTCTGTGGCTATCCAGTAATCACCATTATTATCCTGTTTTGAAGCATGAATATTATTTATACTTTTAGCAGGATTCTGTGTGTCAAGAGTTATAATATTAGTTACCTCTCCGTTTTTTATTTTTAAAGTGCATAAACCTCCGGGTGTGGCAGCCCACAGATTGTCATTTTCATCTGTAAGCAGGCTGTTAATTTTATTGCTTGGAAGTCCTGAGTTAATATCATACGTAACTCCGCCTTTATTACTGTTAAATCGTGTGATTCCGGCGCGTGTTCCGACCCAGAGATTATTATGAGAATCTGCTTCTAAAGCGTAAATCTGGTTATCAGGCAGTAACTTTTTTGAATATGTACTCCAATTTTTACCGTTAAATTTAGCAAGCCCGTTATAAGTCCCAATCCATATATTATTATCTTTATCCAGAAGCAAGGAAAGTATTGTATTATGAGGGATTTTACTATTGTATTTCGTGTATACTGTCCATTTTTTTCCATCGAATTTATTTAATCCGGAGCCTGTTCCAATCCATAAATCATTATTATTATCTACAAGAAGACATAAAATTTCAAAGTATGAAAGTCCGTCTTTCACATTATAAGTAGTCCATGATGTCCCGTCAAATTTGCTCAATCCGCTTTCAGTTCCGCACCATACATTATTATTTTTATCAATGGCTAAAGCATACACATGGTATCCTAAAAGACCGTCTCTGGCTGTATAATTATTCCATGAATAACCGTCAAATCTGCTTAATCCGTCAAACGTCCCGATCCAGTATACCCCTTTTGAATCAATTGCCAGCGAATATACATAGTTATCCAGAAGCCCGTCGAGTATTGTATACATTATTGAATTTGCGGAATCATATTCTATCAATCCTTTGTCAGTTCCCGCGAGGATAACAGAGTTATTCCGGGCAAAAGTAAAGAAACGGTTACCCTCTAAAATATAGTTGCCCCAGTATGATGTAGAAGTACTTTTGTTACTTATACGCCCGCAGCCTGCTATAATAAAACATAAAAAGAATATCAAACATGAAACTGGAACTGATTTTTTCGTTATATTTTTATTCATCAGAAAATCTCCGTAAGTTATTTGTAATTCTATTTTAAAAAGAAAATATAGCCATGCAGAACAAGACAGGCATAAATTCCCGCAGCTGCATCATCAAGCATTACCCCGTGTGCGCCCGGCAGCGATTCAATTTTATTTATCGGTAAAGGTTTTATAATATCGAAAATACGAAAAAGTACAAAACCAAAAAGGATATAAGTTACTTTATATGGTATTAAAAACATTGTGATCAGATA
>JACQWU010000314.1 GCA_016209155.1 Candidatus Desantisiibacteriota bacterium
AATTTGATTTAGTATTGTCCTTCATGGGTTAGCTGGAATTCAGTTTATTAAAACCATATCCCCGATAAAAAATTTTGGGGGATAACAAAAGTTTTTGACTGAAATTTTTTAATTTTTATAAAAATTGATTTGACCCAATCTGAGAGACCGCAGGGTATCTTCTGTCTCTGACAGGAATTCTTTATTGTTTATTTTTGTGCCATTAATACTCTACCATAGAAAGGCAGGGTATTAATGGCACATCCAGATAAAGTGCGATACTTGCTTTTATTTGGTTCTGATAGTATAATTTAAATATTAAATATTAAACCTTCAAAGGATAATTTATTGATGATAAAAAATAACAGATCACAGGGAAAAGAATATATTTTAAAAATGCTCAAAAAAAATCCCGGACAATTTGTATCAGGACAGCATTTAGGCAAAAATCTTTCTCTTTCCCGTACTTCTGTGTGGAAATATATCAAAGAACTTACCGGTGATGGATATGAAATTGAACGGCAGACTAAATCAGGGTATAAATTTTTATCAGAACCGGACTTAATTATACCTTATGAAATAGAAGAAAATAACGATGCTTTATTTATCGGTAAAAAGGTCTATTATTTTAAATTTGCTGCTTCAACCAATGAAATAGCACATGAGCTGGCAGGGAACAATGCTTCTTCCGGTACTATAGTAATATCTGAAGTTCAAAATAAAGGGAAAGGCCGTCAGGGGCGTTTATGGATCTCAAACAAAGGCGGATTATGGTTTTCTTTAATTTTACGTCCCGATTTTTCTCCTCTACACGCTTCAAAAATAACTATTATAATGGCAATATCAGTTATTAATGCTATCAAAGAATTATTTGGAATTAATATTGCTATTAAATGGCCTAACGATCTTTTTTTTATAAATAAAAAAATCGGCGGAATACTCATTGAAATGAATGCTGAAATAGATAAAATAAATTATTTAGTTATCGGAATAGGTCTTAATATAAACAATATTATAGCATCTGATATAAAAAAAACAGCTGTAAATTTAAAAAGTATTGTAAATAAAAAAATAGACCGCAACTATTTATTAAATAAAATTTTAGGTGAAATTGAAAAAAATTTAAATATTTTTAAAAAAGATGATTTTAGTTATTTCATTGATGAAGCTAAAAAATTATGCATGAATCTTGGGAAAAGATTAAAAGTGACAGTCGGCAGTGATTCGATAACAGGTGAGTGTTTAGATCTTGATGAAAACGGAAATTTGCTTCTCAAGGAAACAAGTGGAAATATACGGCATATTATCTCAGGTGATATTGAATTTTTACGTGATGAATGAAGAAAAAATTTAAGTTGAAACTTTTTTTTCCGATATAAAGCTATATAACAATAGCAGTTAAAATGAAGGGGATTGGGATTTTTAATATGAGGGGGAGATGGAATATGATGCCTGTTTCGTCACACTATCCATATGAAAAAAGATTACATCAAAGAACATTACTTGATCATCCTGTACCAGTTGCTTTAAAAAGTGAATTCAGCAATGCAGTGTACCGTAATTTTTTTATGAGAAATTTTAGTCTTACTGGTGCATGGATTGAACATCCGTGTAATCTTGACCATTTTGAATATATGCTTCTTCCTGTTTTGATACATAAAAAACAAAAAAACTATAATCTTTATTTGAATATTCTAAGCCACAAAGAAATAATAAAAACCATTCAAACTGTTTATAGTGTTGTTGATCATAATTTCTGGCTGGAAATTCCATGCAGAGTTAAAAGACATGAAAAAAGAGATAAATCGTTTGGTCTTGGCCTGGAATTTATCAAATAATTCTGCATTGAAGTAATATCCTCAAAAAGCCATATTTCAAATAAATGCTTATTTCTTGATTGTAGGGGCTTGATTTATCGAGCCCGTTAGCGGGGCTGTCCAAAAAGGCGCCATTCTGCACTTGATGCGGAATCCAGATTTTAAAACAATGGCTTAAATACTGGATTCCCGCCTTCGCGGGAATGACAGAGAAGTAGTTTTATCACCTTTTTGGACAGCCCCCTGCAAAAAAAATCCAATCAATGAGAACTCCGAATCCTTAATATATTTGGTTGTGGAGTAATAATGAATTTAAAAAATACATTATATGTTTTCCTGTCTATTGCCTTTGCTGTTATAATATACACATTCGCAAAAATAATATTTATCGCTCCTTATGTAGATAAGAACTTAAATAATAAAAATATTACTTTTATTATTACCCCTAATTCCTCTCTTAAACAAATAGCAAGAGATCTTCATTATTCCGGAATTTTAAAAAATCCGCTGATATTCAGAATACTTGTAAAGCTCACGGGAAATGAACATAAAATAAAAGCCGGAGAATATGATTTTTTTTATTCAAATAGTATGATAGAAATATAAAAAAAAATAAAAAACGGAGAATTTAAAAAACATAAAATAACTATTCCCGAAGGTTATACAGCTATTGAAATAGCAGAATTTCTGCAGCAAAAAAAGCTTGCAGATAAAGATAAATTTTTAAAATTGATTAATGATGAAAAAATATTAAGAAAGTACAGGATAGAGGCAAATTCTCTTGAAGGATATCTTTTTCCTGATACATATTTATTTTTCAAAGGTATTACAGAAGAAAAAATAATTATAAATATGTTAAACCGTTTCTTCACCATTTTTAATGCGGATTATGAAAAAAAAACACGGGAAGCAGGGCTTACACGACATGAAGTTATTATTCTGGCATCAATTGTGGAAAAAGAAGCAATAAAAGATAACGAACGCGCTATAATAGCCGCAGTATTTCTGAATAGATTGAAAAAACATATGAGATTGGAATCATGTGCTACAGTTCAGTATGCGCTAAAAAAACACAAAGACCGTCTATGGGAAGAAGATTTAAAAGTTGAATCACCCTATAATACTTATCTTTATCATGGATTACCTAAAGGACCGATTTCAAGCCCGGGGAAAGCATCGATACTTGCTGTGCTATATCCTGATAATGTAAAATATCTTTATTTTGTATCCCGTAATGATGGGACTCACGAATTCAGCAATACTTTCAGGGAGCATGTG
>JACQWU010000315.1 GCA_016209155.1 Candidatus Desantisiibacteriota bacterium
CGGACATATTTGCTTGCGGAATAGTCCTGTACGAACTTATTACCGGTATAAAGCTGTTCAAGGGGGATACTGACCTGGAAATTCTTAAGAAGGTGCAACGGGTTGAAATTGTTCCCCCTGCCAAAATAAGAAACAGCCTGCCTAAATTACTGGAGGATATCATCTTAAAAGCCTTGGCGAAGGACCCTAGTCGCCGGTTTCAGACTGCGGCCGAGATGGAAAAGGCTCTGGAACGATTCTTGCTTTCCCCTATTTGTCCACCGGCCAGTAAATCCTTAAGCCATTTTATGAAAGGACTGTACGAGGAAGAGATTAACCTGGAAATCGGGGAACTGAAAACCTTTAAGGTAACTGCCCCATCGCCTAAATCAGGGACTTTGGCCGTACCTAATGCAATTTCTAATAAAAAAGAAAAAAGTATATCCTGACAAAAATGGAAGATGGTATTTTTATTTAGATGAAGAAAAAAAGAACGATATAAGATATTTGATAGAAACTGATTGCTTATCCTGGCGTGCAGGACAAATAACATATCTTTATGATAATTCTTCAAAATATTCTCCGATATATTTTAATGAATATGATTATTCAACCGATGATCCAGCTAAACTTCGTTACTATATAGCAGAGCAGGAAAAAATGTATTTTCATGACATTGCTCAAATAAAAAAAATTCAAGATGAATATTTTTTCGAATACTATGAACTAAGCGGAACTAAAATGTGGATAACAAATGCAAGAATTGCCGGTCAGTTTTCTTTATTCGCAAAAACTGATGAAGGCATAACCGGATTTATAGTTGACCGTCATTCTGAAGGTTTGATAGTAGGTAAAGATGAAATAAAAATGGGACAATTAGGTTCATGTACTAATGAAATTGCTTTAAATAAAGTGCGTGTTCCGCGTGAAAATATAATAGGTATTGCCGGACATGGACAGGTAATAGCGCTTGAAACGCTTAATTCTGGACGTACAGGGCTTGCTGCAGCAGCAACTGCAATAATGAATAAAATTTTATCTTTAAGCAAGGAAAAGTTGCTAAATTCAGAAAAAGCAGAAGTTGAAGAAAAAAACGATGAAATAAAAGTTAATAAAATTGATGACTTGCAATTTTTAAATTTAGGACATATTTTTATTAAAGTTTTAATGTCTGAATCTCTTGTTTTTGATCTTATTTCTTTGTGGGATTCCCCGTCAACTAAATCTGTACGAATGGAATCCGCAATATCTAAATATTTTTGTTCTGAACTTTTGCACGAAGTATTGTATTTTGCCGAAGATTTTTTTGGGCTTGAAGGGCAAACAGATATATATTTAATTGAAAAAATCAGACGCGATGCAAGAATCCTCAACATTTATGAAGGAACAAATGAAGTACAGCGTTTTTTAGTACTTAAAGATTTGATACGTGTAATAAATGAAAAAGCATTTGATTCTGAAGAAAAAATTTATCCGGTTCCTGATTATATTAAAAATTTTATCAAAAAAATCAAAGTACTAAAGATGCATTTGTATGAGTATGTTAAAAAAGCTTTTGAATTAATGGGGGATTCAATTGCCAGTAATGTAACATGGCAGCCTGTATTTTTTCCTTTAGTAGAATTAGCAGGAATTATCGTGGTTATGGAATCGACAGTAAGACGCTTATGGCTGATCGAAAGTAATATTACCAATAGTGATAAATTTAAAGAGCTAATGGCAACTGCATTAGAACAGGTTCTGGTTTTTTTAAATCAAAAATTTGAATTATTTGAAAATAAATACCTCTCTTCTTTTAATCTGGCTAAAGAAGGGGTAACTCCTCCGGAAATAGCAATAGCGGAGATATACTCAATTGATGAGAAAATTGAAAAAACATTTCGTTATATGCCATCTGATAAATCATTTATCCAAATTTTATGTATTGTTCGTCCGACAAAAAGATTAGCCCCATTCCCGCGCATAAAAAATGGGAAAATAGCAGAACCTGATACAATAATTGAACCTTCAGATTTAGGGGCTGTTGTTTCATCATTGCAATTAAAAAATAGATTAAAAGATAAAATTAAAATTACTGTTCTTACAATTGGACAAAAAAAATATGAATCATTACTTAAAGTTTTATTGGCAGGCGGAGTGGATAATGCAGTAAGAATAGATATAATTGATTTCCCATCAGAAGCTATAGAGACAGCAGATATAATCTATAAATATATAAAATCACTGCCAATTTCATTTAATGTAATTTTAAGCGGTAAAGATAGTTCTTTAAATGGACAGAAATTTTTGCCTGTATTAGCTTATAAATTAAATTATTTTTATTTTTCAGATATTTTAAAATTTAATTTAAATAATATAGATGAAAACAATTTTATTTTATATTCAAAAATCGCAATGCTTGAATTTGTTACTAATAAAAATAATATCTGTATTGAGTTAGATAGCGATAATAATAATATTTTATATACCCTTGATAATTATCTGGAGGTTCTGGGTAAAGAAAATATTAAAGTGATTTCTGAAAATAGTGCTGTTTCTTTAAATCAAATTATTTATGAAGAAGAAAAAAAAGAAAAAAAGATTATTAAGAAAAAAGAATTGCTGTCAATAAGTGAAATAGCAGGGATATCAATGGATTTAATTGGAAGAAAAAAAATTACTCATGGAGAAATTTTTAACGAAGATTTAAAAATATTACCATCTTCATTTAATCCCGAAGAAATACTTTTCATATCAGATTTAACGTTGACAGCTATAAATCAGGATTATGTTGATTTTGCATTGCATTATGCTGACCAGCTTAATAAAAAACTCGGTATTATTTTACTCTGTTACAATAATGAACAATTTAAAAATTATTTAAATGAATTGAAAGAAAAAGGAATAAGCAATGTTTATATAATAGAAATACCTTCAGTTTTAGCAAGCCCTTATTCTAAAGGGAAGATATTGGAATTATTTTTAGAAAGTTCAAAACATAATTTTAATACAATTATATCTGGCGATAAAAGTAGCATATTAATGTATAATCTGGCATCAAATTTATCGAAAATTCAAAGTCATAAAAAAGTCGAGATCTGGCAGAGTATCACAGATGTTCAATATGATATAACTGAAAATAAGATAATTATTAAATTTAAAACATTCGATGGTAAATTAAGAAGTAAAATAGAAATTGGGAATGAATTATATAAATTTATGATTTTGGAAAAGAATGTAAATTTATATAAAACAGAAAATAAAGATGAAAAAAAGAATTTATCTGTTTATTTAACAAAACCAGAATATAAATTTGAAACAGAAGCACAGGAAAACATAGAAAAATATTATCATAAAATATTAAAAGCATTAAAACCTGAATTGAAAAATGCTGAAATAATAGTGGATTTAGGTTATGGTATAAAAAATAATGAAGGATTATTGCTGGCGCAATCCTTAAAAGATAAACTTCAGGAAATAAGCGGTAAAACGGTTTTTTTAGGAGCAACAAGAAAAGTTACACAGGACTTAAAGCTTTTACCTGTTTCATATCAAATTTGACAGACAGGAGTAAAAGTAAATCCAAAGATAATTTTTACCCTTGGCATATCAGGAGCGCCTCAGCATATAGATTATATTGGCAAAGATGCAATTATTATAGCTTTTAATCAGGATCAGGAAGCTCCAATTATTAAATTAAGCAAAGAAAAAACAGGATTTACGATTTATCCAATTATAGGGGATTTATTTGAAACAGTAAAAGAATTTATGAAAATACTGGTATAACGTTATACCAAGAAAAAACTGATTTACTACAGCATTATATTTTTTGATTTCAGAAGTTTTCCCTTTGATTTCCTTCCCTTGGACAGGTCATTTTATCAGTACTAATAAGGACATGGATAAATCGGTTCTTTTACAAGCAGTTTTATGTTTTTTGTATTATCAATACGTTATTTACATTGGCTTATAGATTGTTGCGTAAATTTAAGGGGAACATCCGTTTTATCGGGAATCCATGTTTTATTTTTCAAACTTTCTTTTTGTATACTTATTTCTGTGATGTTGTACCAAGAGTTTACGATTTTTAGCTGTTGACAAAAATATAATAATATCATAATATTAAGTATAGTAAAGATATTTCTTTACAAATATTTTTATGTTTTATGAGGAGAAAAATATGTCAAGACAAACAAAAATTATTAATATGTCCTTACCTCTTCCACTTTGGAGAGAAGTAGACAAATTAGCAAAAAAAGAAGAGATTTCCAGAAGTGAAATTTTAAAAGATTCTTTAAGTCAATACATAAAAGCTAAAAAACGATGGCAAATAATTCGAAAGTGGGGAGAAGAAGCAAGCATAAAATTTAAAATTGAAACAGAAAAAGATCTTGAAAATATAATTCATGAATTCAGGAAAGAAAAAAAACAGAGGACTTCCGAATGAAACCTGTATTAAATAGATTCAGGATAGTATTGGATACTAATATTTACATTTCTGCTATTCTTTTCGGAGGTAAACCTGAAGAACTATTGAAGTTAGCAAGAGCAGGAAAAGTAGGACTTCTAATTTCCGAAAATATTAAAAATGAAATAGCTGAAATATTGAAAAGAAAATTCAAATTTAATGATCTTCAAATTTCTGAAATATTAGAGGATATTGATAGCGTTTCAACTTTAATTATTCCAAATATTATCTTAAATATCATTAAAAAAGATGATGAGGATAATAAAATATTGGAATGTGCTATAGAAGGCAAAGTAAATTATATTATTTCTGGGGATCACCATCTTTTAGAACTTAAAGAATATCAGAAAATAAAAATTTTAAAGATTACAGAGTTTTTAGATGTTTTTTATGTAAGGGAATAATACTGGAAAACTGATAAGGATTTTTTATGATTTACTATAATTTCGATGATATTATTCAAAAGAATGAATTATTAAACAGTCTTTTTACAAATAATGAATGGTGGGAAGATTATTATAAATATATTGACTTGCAAGCAAATTTAAAAAGTATTACAACTGAAATTATAACAAATAATTATATCTCAAAAAGTGCGTTAATTGAGAATAATGTTACTATTAAGGGACCTGTTATTATATTAGATAATTGTGAAATTTATTCGGGATCTTATATTGTTGGACCTGCTTTGATTGGTTATGATTGCAAAATTGGGCCAAATTCTTTTATCAATAGCAATTGTATCATTGGTAATCATATAAAAATCGGACAATGCGCAGAAATAAAGTGTTCGGTAATAATGGATAAAAGTAAATTATATTCTTTATCTTATATTGGGCATTCAATTATAGGGAAAAAAGTAAAAATTGGCTCAGGGGTAATAACTGCTATAAGTCGCTTTGATGATTGTTCAATTAAAATACGATACAAAAATATAGAATTAGATTCAAAACAAAATAAATTTGGAGCAATAATCGGAAATGAGACTCAAATTGGTATTGGGGTTAAAATATTACCAGGAAAAGTTATTAAACCTAAAGAAAATATTTATCCTAATTCAATAATTAATAGAGACATATTATAGTTTAAAATTATCTCCTTCCCTTGACAAAAACCAAAAAATCTGATATTTTTATTGTTATCGAAAATAGTTTTCAGGAGTGATAAATTAGTGATAAATAAAAAAAATATATTATTTATTGGTGCTGGCAATATGGCAGAAGCAATAATCTCCGGTTTAATTTCTGCTAAAGTTTATAATTCAGATCAAATAAACGCATATGATATTGATAAATCCAGATTAGAATTTATAAAAAGTAAATTCAAAATAATCACTTATAATAATTTAAAATCTGCGGTTAGTGAAAGCAATATTCTTTTATTAGCTGTAAAACCTCAGACTATAATTTTTATTTTAAATGAAATTTGTCCATATTATAAAGATGAGCAACTTATTATTTCTATAGTAGCAGGAATAAATTCAAGTATAATAGTAAAATATCTTGGAGAAAATGCTCGTATTATTAGAGTTATGCCAAACACTCCAGCTTTGGTAAAAGCAGGAATGTCCGTAATTTGTAAAGCTGGAAAAGCTAAAGAAGAAGATATTGAAGAAGCTAGAAAAATTTTTTCTGCTTTAGGGGAAATAGAAGTTTTATCAGAATTATATTTTAACGCTGTTACAGCATTATCAGGTAGTGGTCCGGCTTATGTATTTTTAATGATAGAAGCTTTAATGGAAGCAGGAATAAAAGTAGGATTGAACCGTGATATTGCGCTAAAATTGGCAATGCAAACAGTATATGGTTCAGTAAAAATGATAAAAAAAACAAATTTGCATCCAGCAGAATTAAAAAATAAAGTATGTTCACCCGGTGGTACAACTATTGCAGCTTTGTATAAACTGGAAAAAGGAGCATTTCGGGCTTTAATTACAGAAGCAGTTGAAGAGGCTTTCTGTCGTGCAATTGAAATGGAAAAAAACAATTGCTGATTTTGCTATTATCAGTTAAAGGTAATTATAAATGTTTATTCTTGGCAACTTATTAAATGCCTTTGCAACTATTTTAAGACATTTAGTTTCGTTATATTATATTTTAATTATTATACGTGCAGTAAGTTCATGGATTGATATAGATCCTTATAATCCAATTATGCATTTTATAATAAAAGTAACAGATCCTTTTCTCAGGTGGATAAAAACAAAAATACCTGATAATAGACTGGGAATGGATATTTCTCCCATAATAGCTTTTTTTATACTGGTTTTTATAGAGAAATTTTTTATTGAATCTTTAAGCGATTTTGCTTTAAGATTAAAATAAGATTAAATCAAGAGGTGAAACAATAATGAAGATTAGTCCAGATGATATTAGACGTCAGAAATTTGAAATTGGTTTTAGAGGATACAATTCACAAGAAGTAGATACTTTTCTTCAATTACTTTCGGATGATTATGATACTTCTATTAAAGATAATGAAAGACTGACAAAAGAAGCTTCTGAATTAAGGAAAAAAGTTGATGAATATAGAAAAAAAGAAGAATTTCTTGAAAAAGCTTTAATAGTTGCACAGCGTTCAGCAGATGAAACTATTGAAGCAGCCAAAAAAGAGGCAGATAAAATTTTAAAAGAAGCTGAACTGAATGGTGAAAAGATTGTTGGACGGGCAGAAATTAAATCTATGGAAGTAAAAGATGAAATTTATGAATTACAGAAACAAAAAGAGAATTTTATAATTCAAATTAAAACGCTGATGGATAATATTAATAGTTATATTAGTTCACGTTCAAAACAAGAATCATCAGCTGGTTCGCAAAAAACTGAATCGAGAACTTCTTCTATTCAAAAAAAACCTGAAAGCAAACCTGAAAAAGATAGTGATTTTAAAAATGATATACCGGATTTTGAAGCAGCACTATTGGAATCAACAGAAAATACTGTTAATGATATTGACATAGAGAATAATCCTGATATAATCACAACAACAGATGAATGATTTGTATGGAGTTATAAGAAAATGTTAACTATTAATGAAAATGGAGATGGAGTTACTTTTAGAATAAGAGTGCAACCAAAATCATCTCGAACTGAAATTTATGGAATTGTTAATGAAACAATTAAATTGCGTTTAGCAGCACCGCCTACAGATAATAAAGCAAATCTTGAATGTATTGCTTTTTTATCAAAAAAGTTTTGTATCCCAAAATCCTCTATCCAGATCCTGCAAGGACAAAAATCCCGCGAAAAGATTATAAAAATTTTTGGAGTAAATAAGGGTGAGCTTGAAAAGATGTTAAGTATTTAGTATAAGTTCTAATTAATCTCTTCCCGGGCATAAAGGAGTCATGCGATCCTGTCTATGCAGATGACATTTGCGGCAAACTTTTAATGGATCTATTGGGAAAATAAGGCCTAATTCATTAGCTTTTTTTCTAACTTTCATAATATTCATTGGCCTGTATAAACTTCCCGGACCATGACAGGCTTCACATTGAACGCCCTCCAGATTTACCTGTTCATAAAATTTTTGCTCTCCATAACCTGTTGTATGACATTTTAAACATTTTGGATTCTCTTTATCACTATTTTGAAGTCTATCATAAGCTTTTGAATGTCTCTGTTTTTTCCATGATTCATAAACTTCAGTATGACATATTCCACATTCAATAGCACCAATATATTTAAGAACATTGTTTATTGAGGATGATTCAGTATTAAATTTTGTTGTATCTTGTTGAATGGATTTGGGGGTTGGATTTTCTTCTGCTTTTATAATTGTAAAAGAAATAAATACAAGGAGCAGGATAAATATTTTTTTCATACATATCCTTATTTTTATATAATTTCTTATATTTTATTTAATAGAATAAAAAAGTCAAGAGAATTCTTATCAGAAGTATCCCCAATTTTTTATGGAAAAAATAACACCAATTGTAAATCCAATTTTTCCCGAGTTATTTTATGGTTAAACATACCTGAATATTTAGCTAATATATCTTTTATGCCATCTGCTACAGCATAATATCTAAAG
>JACQWU010000316.1 GCA_016209155.1 Candidatus Desantisiibacteriota bacterium
CGAAAGCATGGTGGTGAATAAATGGCTGAGGAACCGGTCATAATCGGGCGAATCGCCCGCCAAGGGAATGATCTCCGAAGGAAGGGAGGGATTGCCTTCCACGGCAGACCTTCCCTGATTCACCAGCACCCCGGGGACTCCGGGGAACCGCTTTTGACAAAAGGAATGGATAAATTCCGCGTTCTCCACCCCCTTTTCATCCTCAATGGCGATGACATAGGCATGGGCATCCGAAGAGAGCGCCTCCCACATAAAGGAGAAGCGTTTCTCCACCGGCATCTTGTAAAGATGAAGGATCAGCCCTTCGGGCAGCGATATCCGTTCAAACTGGATCATGGCTGAGACAGGAGTCTTGCTTTCCGCGGGTTTCCGGCTCCTGGAAAAATGGCCCGCAAGGCCGTCCACAAAAGCGCCCGTGCCGCTGAAAACCAAAATCTTGAGCGGGGCCCCCTCTTTCTTTTTTAGGATTTTACTATTTAATAAAAAGAAATAAAAAAACCGGATTAACTCTTGTATATTTGGTTTCAGCATATAGTCTGGGAATAATTTTATTTCTAAATTTTGATTTGGTCCCGTATTTATTAAGTGAAGCTGTTATATTTTTCATACCCTCATTTATTATTTTAATATTTATAATATTCTATTCTCTTGATAATCTACTGTTTAAAATTGAAGATTATAAAACATACAAAAATGTTCTAACTTTTTTTTTGATATCATACTTTATCTCTCTTGTAATAATGAATTTAAAAATAATTAATAAAAGGCAAAATTATTTTCTTTATGATTATGGTTTGAATATTTTAAAAAGCATTCCTGCGGGAGGGACTTTATTTATACAGTCTAATCATCAGACTTTTGCAACCGGATATTTAACAATGGTTGAAAATAGGTATAGGGATATCCGTATTTTTGATTTTGAGGAAAATTTCTTTCCCAAAATATTTTCCAGTATTCGCGATTCTACCGGTTTAAAAACCAAAAAAGAGATTGAACAATATCTTATTAATAAAAATCCTTCTAAGTTGTTTTTTGGTTATAAACCAACTGACGCATCTATTCCTTATGGTTTTTTGTATTCTTTGTCTTCCATGGAAAATGACCCGTGGAATTTTTTTACATTGCATTATGGATTAAATAATATTTCTACTCGACAATGGGAAAATAGAGATATTGTAATACCCGAATTCATCAAAACACTATTTTTTGGAAAAAGAGATGATACCTGGACCTGTGATTTATTGACACGTGATCTTATTTCAATGATTATCTTTGCAAAGGGTGAAAAATTACTATATGAAAAAAATATTACAAAAGCAATTGATGAGCTTGACAAAATCAGCCATTTTTCTTATGATATACCTTCACAGCAATATTCAATAGGCGAAAAGTTCTGGAAGCTTAATAAATTGGAAAAAGCAACAGGTGCATATAACAATGTACTAACATATATTCAGGATGACTTTGAAGTACACAATAATCTGGGAATAATCTATAATTTAAAAATGCAAAATGAGAAGGCTTTAGTCCATTTTCAGAAAGCCATAGATATTTCACCTGGTAATGCCGCTGAACCATATTACAATATCGGAATAATTTATCAGGATAAAAAAAATTTTAATAAAGCACTGGAATATTATAAACAATCACTAAAACTTGACTCTGCCAGGCCCGAAATATATTATAATCTTGGCATTATTTATTCGGAATGGAATAAATTTTCTATAGCGGAAAAAAATTATTTGCTTGCTATAACTAAAAAACCTGCATATACTTTAGCCAGAAATAATTTGGGATTACTTTATTTTAATAAAAATGAAATCAAAAAAGCAATTATGCAATTTGAAACAGCGTTAAATTATGATACAATAAATCTTATGACATATTATAATTTAGCCCGTGTATATGAAAAATTAGATACAAAAACAGCAATTATAAAATGGGAAATTTATTTAAAAAAAGCAGAATCCAATTTTGATGAAAAAATCTGGATAAATAATGCAAAAAAACGCATTCTTGAACTTGGAAAAAAAATGTAATAATAATTATTATGATGAAAGGGGTAATAAAGAGTGAATTTAAAATTTAATAAATATATACCATATATCATTTTGTTTTTTGTACTTGTAATATATTTTAGAACTTTGCCTGCTTCTGTTTCTCCGGGGGATCCTGGAGAATTAATAACAGCATGCTATACTTTGGGCATACCTCATCCTCCCGGATACCCATTATATTCACTTTCCGGTAAAATTTTTTCTTATATTTTTCCATTAGGCAATATTGCTTTTAGAATAAATATAATGTGTATGCTATTCACCTGTATAGGATTAATCCTTTTTTATAATACATTAACCGTACATCTTAACTCTATTACTGCATCTATTATAAGCACTGTACTTCTGGCTTTTACTCCAACTCTCTGGGGGCAGAGTCTGATTGCTGAAGTTTATAGTTTGAACTTTCTGTTCTTTTGTATACTGCTTTATCTTGAACTCACAAAGCCTGATAATATTTTAATTTATTATGTTTACGGTCTTGCAGTAACAACCCATCATACTATGCTTTTATTAGCTCCATTTTTCATAGTAAAACTCTGGAAACAAAATCAATTTAAAAATATTTATGTTTATCTGTCTTTTTTAATCGGTTTAAGCGCTTATCTTTATGTTTTTATTCGCGGGATGCAGATCCCTCTTTTCAATTGGGGGTATACTTCAACATTTAATAATTTTATACGCCATATTACGAGGGGTGAATACGGGTCTGTTTTAAAAAATAATATATCTATTCTTACTTCATTTAAACAAATATGGAGATATCTTATTTCCCTTCATTCACAGTTTCGTACAGCATTTTTATTACTTGGTGTGGCTGGGATGATAATATCTTTTAATAAACGTTTTTCAATGTTCTTGATTTTTATTATAACAGGTATTGGTGTGATTTTAACGTTAAATATACCTTTTAAAGCAAGAGAATTATTTGATATAGAAGTATTTTATATCCCTTCATATGTTTTATTTTCTTTTTTTATCGGTAATAGTATTTCATGGACAGAGGATAAAATTAACAAAAATATACCTGCGTTATTATTAATTCTAATAACACTATCGGCATACCAATTATTTATTAACTTCCCGGTGATAAACCGCCGTGATAACTTTTTCACCTATAACTATGGCCGAAATGTTCTAAATACAATTAATAAAGATGGGATGCTTTTGGTTGAAAAAGATAATATAGCCTCTTCTCTTTCTTATTTAATGCTTGTAGAAAATTTAAGAAAAGATGTAATATTTTATAATCCATCTTTACAGATAATAAGAAATATTTATCCGTCTACACGTGAGGAAAATGAAAAATATATGAAAAATAAGGTTGAATGGGGAAAAGTTCCTCTATATCGCTCAAATAGTATTGCAAATTATTATAGAGAAGGATTGTTATATACAAATCAAAACCCGAAAAAATTTTATAACATATATTATAATCTATCCGGTGTTTTGAATCAATCAGCCACCAAACATGATTTTGAAACACGGGATATTATCGAAGATGAACTTTTTTCCGAACTTGACTTTCTTCCGGTCAGAAAAAACTATAGTGAATATGAAAGACTCAGTGAATTGCTATCTCTTGTAGGGTGGGATAATATTAATGTACATATAAAGCTAAGCTTAGTATATGAATTTGATAAAAAATATTTTAAAGCTTTAAAAGAACTGAATCTGGCTTTAAAACTTGATCCTGAATCAGCAGATATACATAATAGTATTGGTTTTGTAAACCTTGAAACGGGAAACTATCTGCTTGCACTTGAATATCATAATAAAGCTAAAAAAATCAATCCGAATTTAGCTGCCACTTATTATGGTTTAGGGCAGGTGTATGAAAAACTTGGAAATAAGAAAGAAGCAATTGCATGCTGGGAAAAATATCTTGAAATGGAAAAAAAAGAAACAATATGGACATTAGAAGCTGAACGCCATATTGGTCATTTAAATAAAAACTTGATAAAATGAATAGACTTTTTAAAAAATAGGTTCTATTTTTTTCTTGTCTGTCCAGCCTTTTTCTCCATTTGGCAGAATTATTTCATAATAATCGGAGTCTTCTTTTAGAATTTCAACTTTTGTTCCTTCATTTACTGCGTAAATCAAAGTATTATCAGAACCGGGACCGCTTCGTACTTCAAGGTTGTCAGCCAGAACAATTCCTTTTTTAGTATATTGGGTATCCATAATTTTATAAACAAGAGAGGTTATGGTAAGTGCAAAAAAAAGAATAAATATTGAAAGAAAAGCAGGGTGTTTTTTTCTTGAAAGAATAATTAAAAAAAGTAATCCAAGCAAAAGAAAATATGTTACGGATGAAGCCAGAGTAAGTTCATTGATTGTAAAAAAATCTGTGGCGTAATTCATAATAAGATCAAACATGATTTCGTTTATTTCGGGAATTTTATCTTTCGTCTTAAGTTTTGCAAATTTCAGGTTAATGTTAATATCCGTATCTCTGGGAGAGAGGAGTCTTGCCCGCTCAAAATTGACAATAGCATTTCCGATCCTTCCGGATTTATAATATGCATTGCCCAGGTTGTAATAAACTATTGCATTTTTTATTTCATTTTTTAGGATTTTCTCATATTCTTCAATTGCTTTATCATACTGCGCTTTTTCGTAATAAGAATTGCCAAGTCTGAAATTTTTGTTTATATCTTCCTGAGCAAAAGAAACCGATAAAAATAAACATAAAAATAATAATATTAGTAACAGATATTTTTTAAAAATCATGATTTACTTCCTTACAAGTATTTTTCAATTGATATTATTATATTTTGTACTGAATTATACATTTCTTTCATTTCTTCCAGATTGAGTTCACATGGAGCAAATCTTGCCAGATCAAATTTATCAAAACAACTAATTATCTCATTTATTACTGAATCGTTTATTCCTTTTGCAAAAAGCTCATTTTTTACTGATTCCTGAGTTATTGAGGCCGGCGGCAGATTTAATTTATTGCCCAAATAATTTTGTATAGTTCTGGTAAGCTCAGCATAATATTCCCTGGCACGGTTTTCTTCTAAAAATTTTCCTGCCTGTTTAAGCTGATTTTTTGCAAATTTATGGGCTTTTTTAGCTCTTGCAAATCGTATGTCGGTTTCCATCTTTTCGGAAGATTTCCTGTATCCTATTATTCCAAAAAGAAGAAGTAAAGGTAAAATTTGAATGGTGATAAATGCAGGATTAGAGTAAAGGTAATCGCATTCATTACCATGCGGATTAGGTGAGGACTTAATATATCTGATATCTTTCCCAAGTCTTTTCAAATCTTCCTTTGTTATCCCGATAGAAAGCGGTAGATTTTTTTCTTTATTTTCATCATCATTATCTCCTATCTTTATTCCCGGGGATACATTTAATTTAAACATAGGTGTTTGTGTATCAACATATCTGCCGATTTCAGGATTAAAATAAGTAAATTTTATTGAAGGGATTGAAATTTCTCCGGATTTTACAGGGACTAATATAAATTCCAATATTTTTTCACCATATACTCTATAATTCTTTTTTGAAATATTAATTAATGAATTGGTTTTATATTGTTTGAAATATCTGTCTATTTCAGACGGCAATTCTATGTCATTTACTGTTTTAATGTTTCCTGTACCGCTTATAATTATTTTCAAAGTAACAGGTTCATTCTCTTTTGTGTTTATTTTATCAAGAGTAGCTTCTATAGTATATATACCGATCGCACCTTTAAAATCAGGCGGAATATTTTTTGAAGGTAAAGGATTAACGGTAATTTTTATAGGTCTTGTTTTAAGTATAAAAGGTTTTTTCCTTATTCCTCCGTAAAAAAGAGAAAATGGATCTTCAAAAATATCAGGGATACATTTTAATTCAGCAGGTCCGATAGTATATTCTCCGCTTGATGTCGGAAAAAGAGCATTATATATTTCCGTAACCATATATTTTTTCCCTGATACAACTTTATAATATCTTCTCTGCGGCGGCAGTTCTTCAACCCAGAATCCCGTAGTCGAGGCAGGA
>JACQWU010000317.1 GCA_016209155.1 Candidatus Desantisiibacteriota bacterium
AATGCATTGAATATTGGTGTGCTGGAAAAAAAAGATATGATAACAGAAGAGGAGGTATACAGAGCAAGTAAGGAATTGTAAGAAAATACGGATGAAATAATGTTGATTTTTCTTTATCAAACTCAAATTTTATTTATCACTTAACATTATTTTATCCCATTTTTTTGGTCATTTTATTGCTATTGATTAGTGAAATAATATTTTCAAAGATTACAGGCAGTACCGGATTGGCTTCTGTTTGGTGGTATTATACCTGAATAAAAAATGACAGAACGAATCTTTTTCGCTCTGCCATTTTTTTATATCCATATAAATTTATTATTCATTATCTCTATGGTGTAAATAGTAAATATTTATTTCTATTATTGTGTAGTTAAATAAGATTATATAAAATTCAAATTTTGGCGAATGGTCTGCCTTATATCTGTCCCAATTTATTTTTTTTTCAAAAAATATCACTCCATCGGAAGCATCTCTTATCTTATGGAACACAGTCAATTCCCATCCGTAGTTACTATTTATTTTTCCACTGATTGTATTCATATTTTTTTGGCTTTATTCTAATTTACTATTTTGTTTTTATTTGCTTTCAGATAAATTTGTATGAAAACTTTTAATCTTTTAACTACGTCAAATATTTTAAGACTTAGATTGATTGGTCCGAAAAGAGAGTATCCCCGGCTTTTTACTTTTCTTAAAATTAAAAATGTTCCTGCAACTAATAATCAAGCAGAACAATCTCTTAGGAATATAGTTATATTTAAAAAAATCTGTTTTGGGACACGCTCTCCGGAAGGGTCATATACTCATAGTGTGTTTCCGAGTTTGATATTAACGGCCAAACGACAAGGCAAACATCCGCTTGCTTTTTTTAATACTTTATTAACTTCGGATATTAAAACATCACAAGCTGCTTTATATAGAAATTTTTTTTAAAATATTCGCTTTTTTTCATATCAAAAAACAACTAAACTATTACAATATTATAGTATTGTCCCCAAGAACATAAAAAAAAGAGTTATTTTTTTATTTTATGCTTGACCGACGGTCGGTCATTGTGCTACTATTTATTTTGAAGATGAAAAAAAGGAGATAAAATAATGACCAGAATAGTAAAAAAACCTGATAAGCGCAGGCAGGAAATCATAGCTGCCGCCCGAGAAATATTCCAGAAAAAGGATTATAAAAGCACCACCATGCAGGACATCATGGATACATTGGGAATCGCCAAAGGTACAATATATCACTATTTCAAGTCTAAAGAAGATTTGCTTGAGGCAATCATTTCAAATACAGTTGATCAGTACATTGCAAAACTAAAAAAGGTTTTGGATGAAACTGAAGGCAGTGGACTGGACAAAATGCGTGCTTTAATCATATCCGGTAATGTTGAGCAGCAGCACAAGGAAATACTTGAACACCTGCATCATCCGAGCAATATCGGTCTGCACACCCGCCAACTGGCAGTTACCCTATTGCGGTTAGCGCCTCTTCACGCAACTGCTATACAACAGGGGTGCGAGGAAGGAATTTTCAAAACCGAACATCCACTTGAAAGTGCTGAGTTTTTACTTGCAGGTATTCAGTTTTTAACAGATACAGGCTTTTACCCATGGAGAAATGAAGATCTGATGCGACGTGCTATGGCAATACCATCGCTGATTGAAGCACAGCTGAATGCACCAAAAGGTTCATTCAATTTTCTGGTTGGGCAATAATGAAATAAAATTTTTAAGAACGTATAGAAAAACAAGATTATTTTTTTATTACCATATTGACCGACGGTCGGTCAATGAAAATCAATAAGAAAGGAGATGAAAAAAAATGGTAGAAACCACAACAAAAAAGATGTTCGAGATGCTTAAACAAGTGCTCTATTTATACCTGATTGTTCTGTATCCTGTAGTTGCGTACTGTGACAGCAGTGAAGATGTAAAGCAAAATAATCATTTATCTGTACCGCTTGTGCAGTACGACGATATGAACCTGACCAGCCATCGCATTCAGTCGACCAGTGCGGGTCTGCTTCTCAATCGGGAAGACGTCAAATTTACCGGAATTTATACCCAGCATGAATTCAACAAATCGCTCTCTTACGACTTTCCGAATATGTATCACAGCATAGACACATTGCTTGAAGTGAAAAATGGACGTAATCAATACATTGTCATATTAAAGAGTGATTCAGATCAGCCGATAAGCGGCGGACTAAGTACGCTTCAAGCGGGTGCTGTATATGGAAAAAAGCTGATTAACAACTCCAGGCTGTCACTTGTATTAGGCGGCGGGATTGCAATTGGTGATTTCGGCATTGAAGTGTCCGATGGTGAACCATGGCCGGTAATACCTGTTCCTCTGGTGCGCATGAATTATCATCCAAATTTGCTCGACTTGAATTTTGAATTCCTGACATCACCGAATTTGAATTTTACGATTGCTCCAAAAAAACGTATACGATTCACCGGTGATTTTCGTATAGACCAGATGAGAGACTCACGCGATATTATATTCGAAACAAATCTTGTGTACCGCATTTTCAACGACAACCACAAGCTGGGTGATTTTGCCGGAGTATCCATAGGATTCAAAAACGATAATGTCGGCCCTTTTGCTCTGGAAAATAAAGATAAAGAGGAAACTGTGGAAGTGCACTATTACTCTGTGTTTGTAACAATTGATCTGTCTATTATTAAACTGTCTGTGGGACGTGCATTTGATGGTCGCTTGCTTTATCGCGAAGATATTAAGCAAGACATCGGCGAAGGAAATTTTATTTCGGTTCAGGGAATGATTCCCCTGCCATTATAAATAAATACAAATAAACTATAGGAGGTATTTATCATGCGTAAACGTGATCTGATTTTATTTTTCTTAATTACTTTTTTTCTCACATGGGGCATTGTAGCACTTTATATGCTTGCTCCAAATATGATGGTCGGGTTATTCGGAAAGCTTACAGGAAGCCATCCGCTTTTCTTCCTGGCTGTCTGGGGACCGGCAATCTCAGCACTTATCATGGTTCTCTTCCGACACGGTTTTGCTGGTGTGCGCCATTTTTTATCCCGCATGCTTCTGTGGCGGGCATCGCTCAACTGGTATGCATTTATTTTCATACTTGTACCGTTGGTATTCTATGCGGCGTCTCTATTCATTGATGGCGCATACAACACGCTGTTTCCATTTGAATCAGTACAGGCATATATTACGGCTCTTCTCCTTATGGGACTTAAAGGGCCGATCGAGGAAATCGGCTGGCGCGGATTGGCACTTCCACTGCTTCAGCGTCGTATGTCACCTTTTTGGTCTGCAATAATAATAGGTGTTATTTGGGCCATATGGCATACCCCTGCTTTTTTATTAAGCGTTGCTGTTTATAGCGCATGGTCTTTTGCACCGTTCTTTTTCGGCACCGTGGCCTTAAGCATTATTATGACAGCTCTTTTCAACAGTTCACGCGGCAGTATTCTTCTTCCTGCCTTGCTCCACTGGCAGCTCATTAATCCACTATGGCCTGATGTACAGCCTTACGACAATTGGATAATGATAATAATTGCCATTGCTATAGTGTGGATTAACCGCGATACAATGTTTTCAAGTAAAAATTCCATAAAGGAGGTATTCCCAAATGAGAAAGATACTATTAGTTCTATGCCTTGTTACTCTGGCAGCATGCGTTAATCATTCTATGACTAAAGTTAATAAAGATTTTCAGTCTGAGGTTGACCGCATACGTGCGGAGTTTAATTTGCCCGGTATGACTGCCGCCTATATTTTAAATGACGGAACAAGTGGTACTGCCTCTTCAGGTTTTTCAGATATTGAGACGAAGGCATTGATGAAAGACAATACTCGCATGCTCGCAGCGAGTATAGGTAAAAGTTTTGTCGGTGCCTTAAGCATCGCGCTTGCACAAGAAGGACGATTAACGCTCGATGAACCTATATCACGCTGGCTTGGTAAGTACGATTGGTTTGAGCAACTTCCAAACCATGAATCGATTACATTACGGCACTTACTCACTCAAAGTTCAGGGCTCCCCGATCATGTGCATATGGAGGAATTCCAAAAAGCATTTGCAAGCGAGTGGAAAAAGTCAGAAAATACATTTACACCTGAGCGGCTTGTACGGTTTATACTGAATAAGCCTGCGCTCTTCCCTGCAGGGCAAGGCTGGGCTTATTCTGATACAGGCTACATTCTTGCAGGTATGGTTTTAGAGGAAATTATCGCGAACTCTTATTACGATGAAATTCATGCAAGGTTTATAAAGCCCCTAAAAGTTTCAGACACATCCCCTTCAGATCGAAGAAACTTGCACGGTTTATCTGCAGGGTATATGAGTTCGGACAATCCATTCGGGCTTCCGGCAAAAACGCTTGATGAAAATGGTCACCTGTACTTGCATCCGGCAATAGAGTGGACAGGCGGAGGACTGATAACTACATCTTTAGATCTTTCCCGCTGGGGTGCCGCCTTATTCACAGGAAAGGCTTTATCCGGTGAGTATCTTTCGGAACTATTCACAGCAGCGGCAATTGATCCGAACGCTACTGACATCCAATATGGCGCAGGTATCGCGATCAATACAAATGGCCGTTTTGGCCCTGTATATGGTCATGCCGGATGGATACCGGGTTACATCTCAAGTTTACGTCATTACCGCAATAGTGGTGTTACTATTGCATTCCAGATTAATACAGACAGCGGAGTTATCGCCAGCAATAAAAGTGTTGTTAAAAAAATCGAAGAGCGATTATTGGAAATAGTAATTGAGAAATAAGGAATCTGGTTGTTTAATTTAGTTTTATCGTTGGGAACTAAGTAACTAACTATTTATAAATACAATACAAAAAACAAATAAAAACATTTTACATGCGCTAGCTACAGTGGATAACAGCCACTTGCGCATCTATTACCCCTGAGCTTATGTATTACGTTATTAAATATAAAAATCTGACAAACATTACCCCTGCTCTAGATTTCTTATTTTTTCAACTCAGTTCCTGACAACCATACACCTTTTATCATTACTCCTGAAATTTTACTGATATTTGCAATATCATTAAGAGGATTTTTATCTAATAATACAAGATCAGCATTCTTGCCAGGTTCTATTGTTCCGAATTCATGCAATTTTCCCAGATGTTCGGCCGGATTAACTGTTGCGGTTTTTATTGATTCGTAAGGAGATAATCCAGCATTGACCAGATATTGCAATTCTTCATGAACCGACCAACCAGGAAAAACAAAAGGATTGCCGCTATCAGTTCCAAGCAGAAGTTTAGCACCGGCTTTATGCAAAGCATTTACCATTTTGTAATTTATCTCTGTTATTCTTTTATTATAATCCCCTTTATATTTAATCGATTTGTTTAATTCATTAATTGATATTCTTAAGAAAATTTTTTGCATAAATGATAAATGCTTCATTCCCGGATGATTTGCCATCTCATCGATTTTTTTTTCATCCAGACCTCTTTTCTGCCAAATTACAATTGTAGGACAATTCCACACTCCGGCTTTTTTGGTTAATTCAGCATATTTTTCAATTGAGTTTTCCGGAATCAAAAAATCAGCCGCATCAGGATCGATATAACCAGTCAGGTGATCTATGCTTATTTGTCCTGATTTTAAAGTATTATCAATCCCGACAGCAAAAGGGACATGCCCTTTTACCGGTATTTTGAGCTCCGACGCTTTTTTAACTATTGCATTGTATGTTGAAGAGTCCAGATTGTCATATACTTTTATAAAATCATATCCACTATTTTTTTGATCTACAACCTCTTTTTCTCCAGCTTCAGGGGTCATGATTTTTTTCATAAAAGGATGCGTAAGCGGTTCACCTTCAAGTATAGAACCGGCAGTGTAAATAGTTGGTCCAAGAATTTTCCCTTGTTTTATATCCTCACGCATTTTAAGCTGGTAAGGGAAACCCATAATTCTGAATTTCCAACCATTGTATCCCCATGTGTTTTGAACTGTTGTAACACCATGCGCAATAAACAAAAAAAGCTCATTATCATTATTAATATGAACATGCATATCAGAAAGTCCGG
>JACQWU010000325.1 GCA_016209155.1 Candidatus Desantisiibacteriota bacterium
AGGACAGTTTTGAATAATAACATAATTAACTCTTTACTTAAACTTCAGGAGACAGATATAGAAATAATTAGATTGGAAAAGGAGCTCTTAAGGATTCCGGGTGAGATTAAAATAATAGATGAAAAAATGCAGGTTTATAGCCTCAGACTTATTGAGAAAAAAAACAACATGGATACATTGCTTAAAAAGCGAAAAGAGAAGGAAATAGATCTTGCCTCTCAAAACGATAAGATAAAAAAACTGGAATCTCAACTATATTCACTGAAAAGCAATAAAGAATATGCAGCAATGCTTAAAGAAATAAAAGATATAAAAGAAAATAATTCTAAATTTGAGGAAATTATTTTAAATTTTATGTTCCAGTATGACATAGAAAAAGAAGAATATTCAAAATTGGAAACAGAAGCTAAAAATTTCGGGAGTTTAATTTCTAATGAGAAAGATGACAAAATCAAGGAGGAAGAAAATTTAAAAAAAATGCTCCAGGAAAAGCTGGAAGCAAGAAAACTGGCTGTCAATGACCTAGATAAAAATACTATTTATTCCTATGAAAGAATATTAAAAAACAAAAATGATTATGCTATTGTTGAAATTAAAGGAGAAATATGCCAGGGCTGTCATATGGGAATTCCTCCTCAAATGATTAATGATATAATTCTTTCCAATGAACTGTTCAAATGTCCTAACTGTGCAAGAATAGTATATTTAAATAGAACAAATGCTCATTCATAATTGTAATATTAACAAATATCATACAAATTGTCATTAAAGAGGATACTTTTAAAATATGGAACATAAGGGTATATCTTGCAGATTTATAAAGACATTTTATATTGATATTTTTTTATCTATTTTATTAAGTTTTTATTTTTGTATCCCTGCCGGCGCAGATACTATTATTGCAGTTGCTCCTTTCAGATATGATTCATCTATATCAGAAATTTTCAGCCGGAGCATTGCTCAATTCGAAGGTTTAACAGTTATCCCTCATGATAAAGTCAAAGAAAAAATAAACTTACTTAAAATCAGTGATAAAGATTTAATGGAACCCCTAAAAATACTTGATCTGGGAAGAATCTTAAATGCCAATTTGATCGTTTTTGGTGCTTATTATGAGTTTGAAAATACGATAAAAATTTCCTCACAGATAATTGATGTATACAGCGGATCAGTTAAATATGTTTATCAGATAGCGGGATTTAAAAATGATTTTGATAATATTTTATCGCGTTTTATATCGATTTTATTCAAGAAAGAAAATTATTACGGTCCGGAAAAAGTATATGCAAAAATAGAAAAACAACCGGAAAACAAAATATATATTAAGTATGCTAATTTTTCCATTCCGGAAACGGATATGGACAATGCCGATATAAATGAAATCACATTTGATAATTTTATTTCTTATAAAACGAATTTTGTACCTTTTTTTTGGCTTGATAATAATATTGAAATAATAGGAAAAATAGCAGAAAAAAATGGAGAAAATATAGCTATTTTTGATGCAAATAAAGGCTGTTACAAAATTTTGCAAGAGACCTTCCTCCCTTATCCTATACGTACAATAAGTTTATCCCCTGACAAGAAAAAAATCGCTTATGAAAGCAATGGAGATGTATTTATATTAAATATAGATGGTTCGGAATATAAAAAAATAGATTTTGGATCTCTTCCATCATGGGCACCTGATAGCAGAAGGATTTCGTACATTAAAGGCATTCCCCCTCAGGTTTATTATATAAATGTTGATAAGCTGATTGAACCGGTAAATCTGGTAAAAGGTACTTCTACTCTTTGGCTTCCCGGAGGAAACGAAATAGTAATAAATTATAATCTGGAGGGTAAAAATATTTCCTTAACCTCTTTTAGTATTGACAGAAAAATTGTACAGGAGCTCTCCGGTAATGAAGCAATAAATTATTATTATATTTTTGGATCAAACAGCTTTAGCGGGCCGCGTATTCCTGTATTTTCGAGAAGAAACTGGATAATTACAAAAACTGAAAAAAAAGAATTAAAAATAACAGATATTAAAACCGGCGAAAATGATATTATAAAGATAAAAGGTAAACAATTTATTATTGATGCCGGGAATATTCTATGGTCAAAAAATGGCATGAGAATTGTTTATACTGAATCCCGGGATAAGCTTACAGTAGCAGAGATCGGGATTAAAGATAGCATGATACTTAAGCTAAATGTTGGAGCTACAGACGGACTTTCCGAAAATGATAAAATAGATTTTGTTTCCTTTGAAAAAAAAATATCTGGTGAAAATGGAAAAATATATCAATATCAGGAAAATATAATAGATAAAGTTAAAATTGTCGGGATATATCCAAAAGTATCTATAGCTATTATTCCAAATACATATGATATTGGTCAGGATAAAATTGTTAAATATATTCTTTATAATGACGCGGGGATGGAAGGCACAGTTATATATTGTAAAAATAATGTAACTGAATTTTTAAAACATTCAAAGAATAATGCTGCTCTTTTATTTAAATCAGCCAATAAATTCTTTGATGATGGAAATTTTGAAAAAACCCGGGATGTATTGAAAAAAATTATTGATATTTATCCTGAAACCCCATATTATCTAAATGCTAAAGATATGATGAAATTATTACCTGCCAGGTATATTATAGAAGAATGAAATTTTAGATAAAGGAAAATTATCATGGAAAAAGAAAAAATCGAGGAAGCTCTTGGTATAATATGGAAGTTGAAAGAATTAGATGATGATAGTATCCCGAGGCTTGAAGAAGAAATAAAAAAAGAAACCAGGGAATCAATGCTGGATTATTTACTGGAAAATGGATTTATTACTAAAGAAGGTGAAAAAATTAATTTAACAAAATCCGGCGGAGAAATAGCTGTTAATATTATACGCAGACATCGTCTTGCTGAAAGGCTTTTACACGATGTGCTGGCAATGGAAAAAAATGAGATTGAACCAAGTGCATGTGCTTTTGAACATATTCTTTCCCCCGGAGTAGAAGAAAATATCTGCATTTTGCTTGGACATCCCCGTGAATGTCCGCATGGGATGTATATCCCTGAAGGAGAATGCTGCAGGAAAGCAAAAACTATTATTGAAAGTATAGTTGTCCCGTTATCATTGTTAAAATCAGGCGACTCAGGTAAGGTATCCTATGTCCTTACTCATAATCATCCGCAGTTGCATAAGCTTATGTCGATAGGTATTGTGCCGGGGGTCGATTTATATATACATCAGACATTTCCTTCTTTTATAATAAAAGTCGGAGAAACACAGCTGGCTTTAGAAAATGAAATTGCTCATGATATTTATATTAGACGGTGCTAGATAAGCTACCAATAAATAACCATATTATTAATATAATGTTCAAAGTCCCAGAGATAGACATCATATCTTTCCGGAGAAGTCTGCCCGTGGAGGTTAAAAATACGCCGGTTCTTAACAACAAACACTTCGATAAACGTGAGATCGTTTTTTGTTATTTCTGCCACATAATATGAAGCTTTTAATGATCCTTTGGTATGAATAGTTGGTTTTTGTAATATTTTTACATTATCATTACCATAATTTTTTAACAGATTAGTAAAACTTTCCTCTGCAAGACTTACTGAAGTGCGCGGCTGATCAAAAATAACTATATTTAAAAATACAGAAGCAACTTCCTTCTCGCCGTCTTTAACGACAAAAAACGCAAGCGGTTTAATTCTGTTTTCAAGTGTTTTTGCATCCGGTATTTTATCTTCATACTTATCTTCGATTTTTACAATATCCCAATCAGCAGAAGGGCGTGTTATTCTTACCCCGTAATAGTAATTATTGTAAATAGAACCATTCCCGTATATTTCAGCTTTAACTTTAGTTTTATTTCTTAAGTCTTCAAATTTTTTTGGTTTATTGCTTCTATTTAATTTTACAATAGATGCAATAATAAAAATTAATGCGATGGCATATATCCCCATACGGATATAAAAAGTTGTTTTAGAATTGCTTTTATTTGTTTTTTTATAAAAGTTAAATTGAAAATCATCATTTTTCATAAAATAATCCTTATGGCATGATAAAATAAAATGGTAGCGGTGCAGGGAATCGAACCCCGGACACTACGGGTATGAGCCGTATGCTCTAACCATCTGAGCTACACCGCCAAATGCTAAAGTGAAAATTTTTATCTATTATATATATATTAAAAATATATTTTTGTCAATATACAGTTTTTTTTATATATTCTATTTTCTTTTTAAGCCAACTGTGATATAAAAAAAATATGTCTGAATATAAATTTATTGAAATTAAAGAAAAAAATATATGGGATAGTTTTATTGAAAATACGGGCAATCCTCAGATTCTTCAAACTTATGCATGGGGAGAGATTAAACGCAATTTTTCATGGGAACCCTTAAGATTTGGATTTTATCAGGATGATAAATTAAAAGGAGCAGTGTTATTATTAAAAAAGATAATTCCTTTTTCAGGAGGAAAGAGTATATTTTATGCTCCACGCGGACCAATATTGGATTACCATGATTCGTCTATTTTAAATGGCCTCTTAGAAGGTGTCAGGCAAATAAATAAATACCATAAAGCAATAGTTTTGAAAATAGATCCTTTTATAAGCGAAGATGATGAAGAGAGCAAAAAAAAATTTCTTCAGTGCGGTTTTATAAAAGCTGAACAGGAAATACAGCCCAGATGTACTTTTATTGTTGACCTTGAAATGTCCATAGATGAGATATCTAAAAATTTTGAACCTAAAACCAGATATAATATTAAGCTTGCAGTAGAAAAGGGAGTAATCATAAAAAAGACTGATGGAGAGGAGGGGGTAAGTATTTTTTATACATTACTTCAAGAAACAGCAAAAAGAGATAAATTTGTAATTCACAGTGAAGAATATTATAAAACTGTATGGAATTTGCTGAAAAATGACAAAAGATGCGAGATTTTTTTAGCTTATGTTGATAATAAAGTAGTAGCAGGAGTTTTCCTTTTTATATTTAATAATACATGCTGGTATATGTATGGAGCTTCCAATAATCTTTATCGCAATTATATGCCAAACCAGCTGCTTCATTGGGAAGTTATTTCCTGGGCGCAAAGTCTTGGAATAAAAAATTATGATTTATGGGGCATTCCATGTAATTTATATCCGGAACATCCTTTGTGGGGTGTTTACAGGTTTAAAAAGGGATTTGGCGGAAAACAAGTTAAGCTAATCGGCTCTTATGATCTTCCTCTTTCCGGATTTTATTATTTTTTATGGAAAAAGGGTTTGGATATTTACAGAAAAGCCATAAATTTAAAAACACGCAAGTCTCTTAACAGTGCTTTAGAGGAATAATTTAAAATTGATTTTTTATTTTTTATCTGTTATTATGCTTTGAATTATATCCATAAAGAAAGGATTTTATGACTCATAATCAAAAAAAGTATAACACCCTGATTATTTGTCTTTTTTTTATTTCACTAAGTTTAATATTGTATAATAAACTTTTATTTACAAATGAAGTAATGAATGCCAAAGATATATTAGCGGATCATTATTATGGACGTAATGGTTTTCACCAATATTATGTGCCTTTCAGTCAATTTCTATGGTCAAATGTTAAGCTTCTTGGAACTGATGAATCTCACACCTATTTTACTTCTATTCTTCCCGATATGCTTTTTTTTCTTAAGGTATTGCCTGTTGCCCCTTCTTTTGCATGGCAGATGGTAACCTTCCTGTGTCTCGGCGGGATATTTATGTATCTATATTGCCGGTTATTAGGACTTTCATATTTTGGCAGTATGATAGCGGGATTATTTTTTATGATGAGCAGTGAGGCAGTGACATATATGAATGCCGGTCATTATACAAAAATAATTTTTATAAGTTATATGCCTTTGATTTTATATTTTATAGAAAAGGGTTTTCAGGAGAAGAAACTTTTTAATTTTCTTATCAGCGGAGCTATCCTTGGATATATATTTTTTTATAAACATGAACAAATGCTTTTTTATATATGCCTTCTGGTAGCATATTATACAATATTTAGATTATATTACATTTACAAAGAAGAACCATCAGATAAATTTAAAATTGTAAAAAAATTATTTTGGTTTTCTTTTATTATGACAATGATTTTTTTTGCGATTTCCGCATGCGGACTTCTTCCAACTTTAAATTGGGGACTCAAACATTCTGAAAGAAGCGGCGGAGTGGCATATGATTTCGCAATTTCATGGTCTATGCCGCCTGAGGAACTTTTTGGATACTTATTTCCAAAGATATTTGGTCTTAGTGTACCCAATATGCTTGATCCGGGTAAAATTAA